>CAIYPC010000643.1 GCA_903927975.1 uncultured Bacteroidota bacterium
ATGTTTAAGATTGCCTTGACATTCTTCCGCTATCATTTTCTTAACTTGTTGCTCATTTATTTTTCTCCTATGCAAATACAACAAAATATTTCTCTCAAAAAATTCAATACGTTTGGCATTGATTCATCCGCAAAATATTTTTCTTCATTTAAAAATGCAGATGAATTATCTGAACTCATTAGTCAAAACTCAAAACTCAAATCCTTCATTCTCGGTGGCGGCAGTAATATTCTTTTCACAAAAAATTTTGATGGCATTGTTTTGAAAAATGAAATCAAAGGAATTGAACTGATCAAAGAAGATAACCAATATGTTTATGTTAAAGCCGGTGCTGGTGAAAACTGGCATCAGTTTGTGTTGTATAGTCTCAATCGCAATTGGCAAGGACTTGAAAATCTTTCGCTGATTCCCGGCAATGTGGGCGCAAGCCCTATGCAGAACATCGGCGCTTATGGTGTTGAGATAAAAGATTTGTTTTATGAGTTGGAAGCTTTCGATCTTAAGGGAAAAAAAGTTTTTACATTCAGCGTGAACGATTGTGGTTTTGGTTATCGCGACAGCGTTTTCAAAACAAAATTGAAAGATCAATTTGTGATTCTGGATGTCACTTTTCGATTAAACAAAATTCCAAAATACAATACAAGCTACGGCGCTATTGAAGAAGAATTGAAGTCGATGGGAGTGGGGGAATTATCGGCAAAGAAGATTTCGCTTGCGGTTATTAATATTCGTTCATCTAAACTTCCTGATCCTGCTAAGATTGGAAATGCAGGAAGTTTTTTCAAAAACCCTTCTATATCTTCAATAAAGTTTGATGAATTGAAAAAACATTTCCCTTCCATGATAGGTTACAAAAATCATGATGATAGTTTCAAGCTCGCCGCTGGCTGGATGATTGAGCAATGTGGCTGGAAAGGTTATCGCAAAGGAGATGCAGGCTGTCATTCGCAACAGGCTTTGGTTTTGGTGAATTATGGAAATGCGAAAGGAAAAGAGATATATGATTTGAGCGAAGAAATTTTGCACAGCGTTCAAAAGAAATTTGGGGTGAAGTTGGAGAGGGAAGTGAATATTATTTAATCATCCGTTAGCAGCTTGCTAAACCTTGAAGGTTTTTTGAGGAGCAAGATTTTTCTCGATCTGATTAATAAACCTTCAAGGTTTTTTGCATCCTTTCTAATATCAGAACACAAACATTAACTGCTATAAAATATAATTGTATGAGAAAATATCTTCTGTTGTTTTTTGCATTTTTTTTAGTGATTGATTTTTCATTCGCGCAGCAATCAAAAATTATTTATCCCATCACGAAGAAAACAGATTCAGTAGATGACTACCACGGAACGAAAGTCGCAGATCCCTATCGTTGGTTAGAGAATGATACAAGTGCTGAAACAAAAGCTTGGGAGAAGCAAGAAAATGAGGTTACGTTTTCATACCTCAGCGAAATTCCTTATCGCGAGCAAATGAAAAAAAGAATTCAAGAAGTATATAATTATCCAAAATATTCTGCGCCATTTAGTAAGGGCGAATATTTTTATTTTTATAAGAATGATGGATTGCAAAACCAATCTGTATTATATAGGCAGCATGGTTTGGATGGCAAGCCAGAAGTGATCATTGATCCTAATAAATTATCTCCTGATGGTACGACAAGGCTTGTTGCATTTGGACTTTCAAAAGATGGAAAATATGCTGTGTATGGATTGTCGAAAGGTGGATCCGATTGGGAAACTTATTTAGTGCGCGATATGGCAACTGGTAAAGATTTAGCTGATACCCTGAATTGGGTTAAAGTTTCCGGCATCGCGTGGCAAGGAAATGGTTTTTATTATAGTCGTTATCCAACACCTGAAAAAGGAAAAGAGCTTTCTTCAAAAAATGAAAATCATCAGGTTTATTTTCATACAATAAATACTTCTCAGGAAAAAGATGAATTGGTTTATGAAGATCCTGCCAACCCACAGCGTTTTAATTTTCTGGGGACAAGTGAAGACGAGCGCTATTCTTTTCTTATCAGCTCTGACAGAGGGAAAGGACTGGAAGGCAATGCGCTTTTCTATAGAGATAATTTGAGCGGCGATAAAACTTTCAAACCATTGGTTAAGGAAATTGGTCAATACACCTATAATATCATTGATAATATCGGCAATAAATTTTTAGTTCAAACAAATGATAATGCTAAAAACAGTAAAGTAATTTTGATTGATCCCGCTAACATTGATAAATCAAATTGGAAAACGATTATACCTGAAAAGCAAGAGCCGTTGCAAGGTGCTGGCACTGCCGGCGGAAAATTGTTCACGAGCTATTTGAAAGATGTTACCACACGGGTATATATTCATGATTTGACTGGAAAGCTTGAAAAACAAATCAAGCTCCCGGGCATTGGCACTGCGACCGGTTTCGGTGGAGAGAAAATTGATAAGTTTGTTTTCTACACATTTACTTCTTTCACTTTCCCTCCAACGATTTATAAGTATAATATTGCAACAGGCGCAAGCACAGTTTTTCGTAAACCTGAAGTTTCGTTTGTTCCTGAAGATTACGAAACGAAACAAGTTTTCTATCCAAGCAAGGACAGCACAAAAATTCCGATGTTCATCGTGTATAAAAAAGGAGTGAAGCTTGATGGAAATAACCCAACACTTTTATATGCATATGGTGGCTTCAACATTAGCATGCTGCCTGCTTTCAGCGCTACATTAATCCCATTTCTTGAGCAAGGTGGTGTGTATGCGCTTGCGAATTTGCGCGGTGGTGCTGAGTATGGAGAGAAATGGCATGAAGCGGGCATGCGTTTCAAAAAACAAAATGTGTTCGATGATTTTATTGCTGCCGGTGAATATCTTATTTCCAAAAAATATACATCAACTTCAAAACTTGCAATTCGTGGCGGATCAAATGGTGGTTTATTAATTGGTGCTGTTATCAATCAGCGTCCTGATTTATTTAAAGTAGCGATTGCGCAAGTTGGTGTGATGGATATGCTACGTTTTCACAAATTCACGATTGGTTGGAACTGGACTCCTGAATATGGCAATAGCGATAGTTCAAAAGATTTTGCAAATCTGTATAAATATTCTCCGTTGCATAATATCAAAGAAGGATTGAATTATCCCGCAACATTGATCACAACTGCAGATCATGATGATAGGGTAGTGCCCGCGCATTCTTTCAAGTATGCGGCAACGATGCAAGAAAAATATAAAGGATCAAATCCATTGCTGATACGCATTGATACTAACTCTGGTCATGGATCCAGCAACACAGCAAAAGCAATTGAAACAACGGCTGATATTTATTCGTTCATTTTTTATAACATGGGAGTTACTCCGAAGTTCCCGACGTTATTGGGAGAGAAGAAAGCGTTTTAGGCAGGGAAAGCTTTGAAACAAAGAACTGGAAACTCCAAACTGAAAACTGGAAATTATCAGTAATGCATAACCGACTGAGGAAGTCGAACATCGAACATCATACATCGAACATCCTTAAATCTTCTCCGGCAGAAAGACCTCCGCCATCATACACCTCGCACTGCCTCCGCCATTGATTTCAATGGTTTTGAGTTTTGAGTGAATGATTTTATTGTATTGCGAGATTTTTTTTATCTGACCTTCACTTAGTGATTCATAAGCCTGTGTTGACATCACTAATAATTTTTCCCCAACATTATTTTTTACCTGCAGCATGTTGCCAGCGAAGTGGTTCATTTGCTCTAATGTTATCTCAATAATTTTTTTCCCCGAGTCTTTTATTACATCAATCAATTCTTCTTTTTCATCTCTCACACTCAGTGCATCCAGACAGACAATCACATACCTTTCGGTAACGCACATCATCACGTTTGTATGATAGATTTGATTTTTGTTTTCATCGACAGCATTAAAAACAATTCCTTTATAGCCCATTGTTTTGCAAAAATCTTGCAGCACTTTTTTATCTGTGCGTGGCGAAATGCATGCATAAGCCAGCCGCTCTTCTCTATCAAGCACAACACTTCCTGTGCCTTCTAAAAATTGATTTTCATTTTCATAATAGCTAAAATCAATAAGCTTCGTTATTTTAAATTTAGAAGAAATAGCCTCAATTACATGTTGTTTGCGCTCTTGCCTTCTGTTTGATGCATACATCGGATAAAGGCAAACAGTTCCGTTGCTATGAAATGAAATCCAGTTATTAGGAAATATAGAATCAGGCGTATAAGGTTCCGGCGTGTCGTTCACAACAGTTACATCAACGCCATTTGCAGTTAGCACATTCACAAAATCATCAAATTCTTTTGCTGCATTTTCCTGAGCATCGCCATCCTTGCCAGCAACCTGAAAAGCATTGTTGACAGCCGTTTCAGCATTGAACGTAAAATTTACAGGTCTTATCATTAATAGACGTGAAGTAGTTTGCATGACTGTTACAACTTTGCTTTTGCTAAAATTTAAAAATGCCATAAGATGAAGGTTGTTGAAAACACAATATAAGGATTTGGTACGGAGATGCGGGGCGGAGGATACGGGATGAGAGAAATAAGACGCGAGATTCGGGATGCGAGATCCGGGATGTGGCATCATGAATTTCAAGGTATAAGATTTGAGATACTCGTGGTCGTGAGTTTAATCAGGATCCCGTATCTCGTCTCTCAGGTCGACCATCAACCATCTATCATCCATTATCCCGAATGCCTCAAATATCATCTCTCAGCAACGGCATGCTCATGCAATGAAATCCACCTCTTGCTCGTGATAATTCTGCTGATGGCATTAGTATCAATGTATCTTTCATTGCTTCCGTTTTTGTTTTTCCTTTTTCTAATTGATCAATCAGATCGCTTGCATGGATTACTTCAAATCCATTTTCTTTGAAAGCTTCAACGGTTTTATCATTTCTGTCGTAACCCAGCACCACGCCTTCTTTCAGCGCAAGCAGATTGCAGGAATCTGTCCACTGTTCGCGTGCATCAAAAGGGAATTCATTATTGCCCGAATAAATAAATTTCACTTTGTCTTCGCAGCCAAGATCATTTTTGCTGATGTCGATCAGCAAGTCTTCAAGGTTGTCGAATGTTTTTGGGTTCTCTATATCTTTCTTTTTGAATTGAATAATTTTTAGTTTGTCATCTTTTTTGCTTCCATCTAAAATGCGTTGAACAGCATCAGCATCTTCATGCTTCATTGATTTTTTTGAAAAATTTCCGAGCATCACCCACACATTCTTTTTCACTTGCGTGAACACAGTATCGATGTGCATGTAATCTCTTTTCTTCGGGATTTTTACAATCGTAATTTTTTTCAGCAGATTTTTTTCAAACAAAATATTGATTGCCTGATGCGCTGCTTCCATCGATGTTCTTTCACTAACGCCAATGAGTATATGGTCTTTGCTAACTACCATCACATCGCCGCCTTCGAGGGTTACTTTTTTTTCGTCACCTTCTTTTGGCAATAAAAAATGATGCGTTGTGTCAGGAAGCTCGATAATGTTTTCATGATAATCTGTAAACAAAGAATGGTTGAAGAAAATATATTTTGCAATCAAAGCCTCTCTGGTCCTTGCTTTTTTCGCTGGCTTGTTCAAAAGAACATGATCATTGATGATAATGCCAATATCACGAGTGAAAATAAAATTTGGGATGGGAGCAAAAAGCATTTTGCCATCATTCAGCGATCCTGTTATAAAAGTTTTTGATAATGAAATAGCATCATGACGGAGCAAATCTTTTTGGGTATCGTAAGAACAGTTTTCTATCGCGCAAACTGATGCAACCAATTTCAATTTTATTTCATGATCACCAAGAATATCGGCAAGCAACCATTGAAGCTCTACTACTTTTTCTGATTTGAAAAATTTTTCATTATCAGGTTTATAGAAGTCGCGTTTATTTTTTTCTGAATCAATGTCTTTTAGTTTGCCTTTTATTTTTTGCGGATCGAGAAAGTATAATAAAATCTTGGTGTAGAAATCGTATTCTTTTTTGCGTATGGTATCAAGATGAACGATATCTTCAAAAAGCCAATC
>CAIYPC010000644.1 GCA_903927975.1 uncultured Bacteroidota bacterium
TTACCACATCCTGTTGTGAAAAAGAAACAATGCTAATAAAACATGAAACAACAAAAATGATGATCGCCTTTAATGAAAACATGAGGTGAATTTTGCATGAATATATCACTTGTTGAGGTAATGTAATATTGATAATCAGGAGACCAAAAATTATTGAGATTTCCTCTATCGGTTGGTGTCCTCAGCAACCTAAACTTCCAACAAGATGGTCGGTGAGGACACCGGCCAGTAGAGGAAATGGATAAAAGAATAGTTTTATTTCCATTTCCATTTTAAATCATCAATGAATTCAACGGAAAGCTGATTGCATATTTGTTTTAGTTCAGTTCTAACAAAATCAACATTATCAATTTTGGATTTTGGTATAATCAAATGACCGGCTGTTCTCAATTTAAGATAAAAGTATTCACCAGTCTCAGTCACTTTTTCTAGTTCTGTTAAATTAATTTTTGACTCACCTGTTATATCGTTTGTTTCAATGTGGTCGTTCGTAAAACTGACATTTGCAGTTTGATTGATTTTGCCCGTTTTTGTTTCCGCAATGATTCTTTTGTAATATCTTTTGTAAAACCACTTTTGATACAAAGGATAAAAGCATAACCAAAGAAACCCGAAGATTAAAAAATAATATGTCAGCCACATATTATGGCTTTGATAAAATAATAAACTTAATAACAAGAACGCAACAGAATAAATTAGGCAGCTCTTTATCCTTTGCGATTTTATTCTGTCTGACTTAGAAGCAACAAACAAATGACATTGTAAAAGATCATTTTCATCTAATTGGTATTGTAGCGTCATAATCATTTTCAAAATTTATTTAAGCGTTGTTGTCATGCGACCAACAACGGCAGAGCACCTGCACAACCATTAATCCTCCACCTCCACTATCACTTCAACTTCTATTGCAGTGTTCATCGGTAATGCATACATGCCAACGGCACTTCGTGCATGTTTTCCTTTGTCGCCAAAAATTGCAACCATCAAGTCGCTGTAGCCATTTATAACTTTCGGTTGATCATAAAAGTTATCTGTGCAATTCACCATCCCAAAAACCTTCACGATTCTTTTCACCTTTTTCAGATCACCCAGCTCATCTTTCAAAACTGCGATATGACAAATAGCTGTCAACCTCGCTGCTTCATAACCTTGTTCAATAGTTAGTTCTTTGCCAAGCTTGCCCGTCATAAAAGTTCCATCTGCTTTTAAAGGTCCTTTGCCAGAGAGATATAATAAATTGCCAACCCTTACACAGTTTACATAAGTAGCAATTGGCTTTTGAAATTTTGGTAAAACGATCCCGCTTTTTTGCAAATTTTCTTCCGGAGTTTGTGCAATGCTTTTGTTGTAACACACAAATAATAATAACATCAAACTACATGTAAATAAATATTTCATTTTTGTTTTTTTAAATATGCTTGCGATCGAACTTTTCATGTGCACTAATTTTATTTCTGTTTGAAAACTTTTTTCAATAATCCCGCAGCATTTCCGCCCATTATTTTTTCCACTTCATTATCAGCGAAACCTTTTTGTTTAAGTGCTTCAGCATAAGAAGGGAACTGAGAATAGCTTGATAACACAGGTTTGAAATTGCTATCCATGTCTGTACCAATGCCAACATGATCAATACCTGCCACATCAATCATGCGTTTTGTATTATCAACAAATTCATCAAAGCTTTTATTAAATCCCGAAGGCCACATTCCGATAACACCGCCAGTTGCTGCAATGACTTTTGCATGTTCTTTAGAAATTGCGCGTTTGGCAATTGGTCGATCTGCTTCCATTTCTAGAATAGTATGCGAAAGCATGATCGGTGAATCGCTTATGTTTGCTGCATCTTTTGCTGTTTGATAAGTTGCATGCGCAACGTCAATTAAAATACCGAGCTTATTCATTTTGCGCACCACATCTTTTCCCAAAGCAGAAAGACCATTGTGCATTGGTGCTGAAGTTTGCAGATCACCAATATCGCTCGGCGCATAATGCACAAGCTGAATGGAGCGGATGCCATCTTCATAAGCGTCATCAAGTTTCGCAACCTGCCCTTCTAAAAAATCAGTTCCTTCAACAGCGAGATAAGCAGCTAATGGATTGGACTTACCGAGATCGTTTGCGTTTGTCGATTCATGGACAGCATAGACATGAAAAAAATCTTTGATGATCTTCAATTGCTTTTTATAATCGGCCCATGCTTCGCCTGGTTTGAAATTATCAGTCACGGAAACACCAGTTGGACCAAGCTTTAAAATTTTTGAATCAGCTACTAATGTAAAAAAAGCCCCGCTGAGCTGTGAAGCATTCATTTCGATCAATGTCTTGTATGCATCGGCATATTTTCCATCGCCTGTATTTTCCATTGCAAAAATCCGTCCCGGATGGCAATGCAGATCAAAACTAAGGTAAGAGGCCGCGGAAGAATTTTTCCGTGGCAGGCTAAATGCTTTTCTACCCAGCAACGAAATACCCGATGTGAGCGAAAGACTATTTATCAGAAATTGTTTTCTTGTTTGCATGAAATAAATGTAAGGTTTTAAAGTATTATAAATCTAAAAAGATAGATAGTACAATCGGCGGGTTCCCCGTAGAGACGTTGCACTACAACGTCTCTACAGTTGCGAGATATTACACTCCGGTATGAGTAATCTACACGCCTGCATACTTTATTTCCTTGTTCCAAACGCATTTCATAAATTCAAGTGGCATTAATACAAAGCACACCGATGAGGCAACTAAAACTCTTCATATCAGCGTCCATGCTGGCTGTTGCCTATTGCAGCATGTTCCTACAATGTGTGTTTCTATCAGATTTCACAATAACTGCTAAAGAGTTCTGCACCAGACAAGCTGTTTTGTTAGCGGTTGTGATTTTCGCGGCTGTTATGCACTCGAGAAACAGGCGAAAACCACAGCGGCTAAAACGTCTTGATTAAATAAAAATTCATGAAATGGCGGAGAGTCCCGCGGTTGCATCGTGATGATGTTAGTTCACATTGCGGAGACTCGCCTGAGAACTAAATTTTTTCATCTTCATTTATCTTTTACTATCGGCAAGTTTAACAATGTGACTCTATCTCTATAGCATAAATCACGTTGCCTGAAACTGATAATTTGAACATCTTCCCTTTTACAGAAGGAAGTAATAGTTTCCATGTTTTTCCCTTGTCTGATGACCTGTAAATGCCGTCAGAATGACCACAAAAGAAGTTTTCACCCACCTGGATAATGGTTGTAATGTACGTTGGCACCGGAAGAACGGTAGTATCCTTAGCATGCTTGGTTGAATCGGAAAAGCCTTGCGCCGGAAGTTTAGCATTAACCGGCGGCAAGATTTGGTCAATAAAACCATGCGCGAGGAGGCCGGCATCAATAGCCTGCCAGGTTTTGCCGCCGTCGTAGGATGTTCGTATTCTCCGGGTCTTCGCAACGGTGCTGTAATCAATAGCAGCGAATCCACCTTCGATGCGTTCTACATCAATGCCCACGCCGCCCTCACTGATCACCAATGCCCAGCTTTCACCATCATCGGCCGATCTTAATATCCCTCCCTGGCAAGTTGTCACTAGTACGCCATTCGACTCCACCAATTTCCCTACCATCACTCCGACAGATTTCCAGGATTTCCCTCTGTTAGTGGATTTAAAAAGACCTCTGTCGGAGCAGATGAAAATCGTGCCTCCGGCAGTTTCAAAAACGCTGAGTACCCGTTTCTCCTGAAAATTTGTGAAGACTGGCGACCATTCACCTGTTCCGTTTGTTTTTTGGAAAATTCCACTACCCCAGCAATTGTATGCAAAGATCCCTGTCTTACCATGGGCAATATTGCTATGCTCGTCAGGGAAAATTCCTTTGGTCCAAAAAGGAGCTGTGGAATTTGGCTTATTGTGATACAGCCCATTCCCAGTAGTTAAATAGAGCCCATTATCATCTGTAAAAAAATCATTTCTGTCGACACCATAAACTTCTATCACAGGTTTTGGTAGCCCTTCGCTAATGTCCTGCCATGTTTGTCCGCCATCAGTAGATTTAAAAACCATGTTTGCAACTGCTGCCTTATCTGTTTTTTGGTTTTGCGCACTATCTGGGAGATGAGATGCATTTGGAATTCCTACAGCCTGATTACAGGAAAAGAGAAATGGAAAAAGGAATAAAAAAGCAAGGTTATAGAGGGGCTTCATGACTTTAATTGATTTGGTGAAATAATAAAGTAAAGGTATCAGGCGCCAACTATCGGGAAGCTTTTTAGTAGTAAAAAGTTGTAAAGGATATGTAAAACGTTTGTAAAACCAGCGAAAGAGAAGATTAATAGATAATTTTGCAGCTATGAAGCCATTTATTCTGTTCGGGTCTTCAATCATGATAATTGCTATTTTGATCTCTGCTGTTGCATTTATCAATAAAGAAAATGAAATTCCTGCAAATCATTTGGAAGTGGTGTTACGTGATATAGGACATCAGTTGTTGCTTTCAGCTAAAGATTCTACATCAAGGGTGCTGCCGGTTAAGAAAATAAATGAACATACATACCAGATTTCTTTTCAAAACAACTTTGGTTTTATTTCAGATACACTCATCAATTTAATTCAACGGACATTTCAAAAAAATGCGCTGGCAAAAGATTATATAGTGAACCTGAGGAATTGTAAACAAAACGAAACTGTGTTTGCATTCGAAATAAATAGCCATACAGGCGATTTAACACCTTGCAGGGGTCGTAAGCTGGAGGTTGGTTGTTATGTTATTGAAATTGATTTGTTGAAAAAAGATCAATTTAATTTCTTTTGGTTGTTGTTGATTATTCCTTTGAGTGTTGTTGGTTTTTATGTGAAAAATACCTTGCGGAAAAAAGAAGAAAAAGAAGAGACAGAAGAAAAGGAAGAGCAAGAATCAATCTCCGGTAACAATGATTACATACAATTAGGAAGCTTTCAATTTTATACAGATGTAAATGTGCTTAGAAATGAGCATACAACTATTCCGCTTTCGGAAAAAGAAACAAAA
>CAIYPC010000645.1 GCA_903927975.1 uncultured Bacteroidota bacterium
CACAACTCACAACTCACAACTCACAACTCACAACTCACAACTCACAACTCACAACTCACAACTCACAACTCACAACTCACAACTCACAACTCACAACTCACAACTCACAACTCACAACTCACAACTCACAACTCACAACCGCGTCGGCTTTATCCCAATCCTATCACACCATCCGAGCAAAGTTTTATATACATCATCCAGCACTTGTTTTTGTGGAGCTGTTAATGGTCCCGGCGTTGTTCTGCTGATCACTTCAATGGGCACGCCTCTTTTATGCATAAAATATTTTGCGCTCAGCGGATAATTTTTACCAATAAGATCTTCTGTTTTCGTTAATTCCGATTGTATATATTTTACATCTTCCTGTTTATCTGGATTGGTTGAATTATTGCACATCCACACCAAAATTTCGGGATAAATATTTCCGCAAATGGCAGACATTCCTTTTGCGCCAGCTTGCAAAGAATACATCGTGTTTGCAACACATGCATCATAAAATTCAAGCCTGCTATTTTTAGAAAGCTCAATTTTTGCTTTCACTTTATCAAAATCAATGGTAGTGTCTTTGTGATAAATCATTCTGCCTGTGTCCAATAAATATTTAAAAGAATATGGTGTAAGGATTCTTTTATATGGTGAAGGGCATTCATAAGTTCCAATTGGGATATTATCAGTCAGCTCAAAGAATTTTTCATAGTTCTTTATCAGCACATCATCGCTTTCATCTGCTTTTGCAAAATGACTTGTGATGGTGATAACACCATTAACACCTGTGTGATAAATCTTCTTTGTAAATTCTGCTTTCTCTTCAGCAGTGTTGCCGAAAGAACCTGTTGATACAACTGACATCGTGCCATTAACACGTTTCACTACATGTCTCGTCAATGCCAATCTTTCATCAGGAGTCAACGCATACATTTCGCTGCTGGCGCAGTTTGCAAAAAAACCTTTCACGCCTGCAGCGAGATAGAAATCCATTAGTCTTGATACGCCATCAAAATCAATCTGACCGTTTTGTTTGTAAGGCGTAATCATTACAGGAACAAATTTTTTGTCGCTCACAAAATCTGTAGCAACATTTTTATTTGCTGATCCCATTTGATTTTCCGCAAACAATTTCGTTCCCAAACTTCCGGAAAGACCAATGCCTAATGATGTAGCTGCTACCTTTCCAAAAAAAGAACGACGTGATGATTTATTGAATTCCTGCATGACTGATAAAATTTATAAAAATTATTCTGCTTTTGCTGTTTGAATTTTAATCACAATTTTTTTTACTGTATCGTAACCATCAATTTTTATTGTTGGTCGATGTGCATTGTTCGGAAAAAATAAAAAGAACTTGCCTTGCTCACCAGTATAATATTTTCCTTCTGCATTGTAATTGATCACATCCACAGTATAAGGTTTTGTAATAGTAGCGGTTGAAGTATCTGCCACGCCAATCAATTCTTTTCCTTTAATAATGTATTGCAGATCAACATAATTTTTATGCGATTCCCATTTCACATCTTCTATTTTGTGCGAAGTCGCTTCGGTAACAGATGCAAATACCTGCTCGCCAACAATGGGATATTTCCCTGGCTTTATCTCTTCCAAATTCTGATCTCTTAAAAAAGCAAAAGCAGCATCCCATAATTTTTTATTTCTATGATAAGCCACATAAAAAGAATCTTTATTAAAAGATGGATGAAGATTTAATGTCAATCCGCTTGCCCATTCTTTTTTATTTACCCATTTTTTTATTTTCTTCTCTGAAACAATTTCTTGCTGCGCATAGCAAGAAATATTTATTGCTAATAATGCGAGCACATATAAAATGATTTTATATTTCATTGGCATTCGCAAGCTCATCGTTTTTTAAATTGATTTTTTAGTGAGGCATCCGACGGCTACAACTGCACTTTTTTTCTAATCGCTGCTACGCCGTCAGATGCCTATGCTTACTCGGTATTTTTTATCAATTAATTATTTTCGGATCAACAACCACATATTTTATTGACTCGCCCGTTTTATCTTCCAGCGAATACGAATAACTCACGTGAATCAATCCATCTGTTGTCTGTATCAAACATGGATAAGAAAATCTTCCTTTTTTGTTCAGCACATTTTCTAAATATCTTTTCCATTTCCAAGTTTTCCCTTCATCGTCAGAAAGAAAAAGACCCAGGCGATAGCGACCATCTTCTTCATCATTGCCAACAAAAGCCCAACGACCATCTTGCAGCACGATCAATTCAACACTTGCCGTATTTGGTATATCTGTTTTTTGTGCGGCAGACCATGTTTGTCCGTTATCAGTTGATTCACTTGTTTGGACGCGGCTTGGCTCATCACCATTATCGCGCATGTAAGCGGCAATGTTCCCATTCTTTTTTTGTACAAGAGCAGGCTGAACATTTCCTCTTCCAACAATGGGCAGACTTGCACGCCATGTATCGCCATCATCATCAGAAATAGCGACCATGCCCATATTAAAACCATCAGAATAAAGTGGCAATAAAATTCTTCCGTTGGAAAGCTTCAATGGTTTTATTCTCGTCATCCAACCCATACTTCTTTTTGCAAAATCTTTGCTGGCTTCAATAATCATATCATCATATTTCGGCGCATAGGCTCCATTACCGCCAGTATATTTTGTAAGCTGTTTGAATTTCGTGGCAGTTTCAATAGCAAAGCTGTCATTGGGAGCAAGCAATATATTGTCCTGCCAGCTCCATGTAGGTGCACCGCTGCCATCGTAGTTGACGGAAGTGCGGTATCTTAATATCGAACATTCCCATTTGTGCGCTTGCACTGCAATCCAAACAAGAAATAATTTATTATGATTATTAAGAAACAATACGGGGTTACAGTCAGGCAAATTATATGTGTCTGCCATTGTGAATGGCACCGACCATTGCTTCGATCCTTTTTTCAAACGCGCTCCCATTATTTTCACATCGTCGGAACTGCGTTCGCCGCTGCCCTGAAACCATGCCGCGAGCACATCGCCATTTGGAAGGCTCACGATGCTGCTGCCATGTGTGTGCTGAGGTTGAGCTGGGAAGATAAGACCTTCAAAAACGGTTGCTACTTTTCCATCTTCGGCTTGCGCAAAAAGCCTGATTGATGAAAATAAACAGAGCGAAAAAAATAGAATCTTTGATTTCATATAGCAGCCTGCATTTGAAATATTCCCCAACTTACGAGTTTTGCAAACAATCTTGCATGTTTTTGCGGGAAATTTTAAAAATAAAAAGCGCAAAGATGCAAATAATGGATTAATATTGATAACTTTTTAGAAGAAGCCTGGTTTTTAGGCTTCTGAATTCTGATGGATAAAATCGCCCATCCCTCAAACAGAACCAAATTATTTTAATAATAAATACTGATATGCACGCTTCTGAGAAAAAATTTGTTCCTGTAATGATCACGCCTTTCGACCTGAAAGCAAAGGTTGATCTGGATGCCGTTTCCCGTTTAATCGACTTTTATCTGGCTGCCGGCGTGAAAGGATTTTTTGCAAACTGCCTCAGCAGTGAGATGTTCAGCATCAGTGAAGATGAGCGGCTTGCGCTCACCAAACATATTGTTGATTATGTTGGCGGCAAGGTGCCAGTTGTGGCAACCGGTTCTTTCGGTCTGACCATCGAAGACAAAGCAGAGTTCACCAAGAAAATTTATGATACGGGCATCGATGCAGCGATCATGATTACAGGACATTTTGCGAATGTGGAAGATGATGACGACGTGTTGCTGCGCAATTTTGAAAAGATGTTTAGCCTCACTGAAAATATTCCGCTTGGCATGTACGAATGTCCTGCTCCTTACAAACGGATTATTCCTGCTGCAACATTTAAAAAATTGTTGAGCGCTAATAGACTTGTTTATCACAAAGACACTTCTATCACACACGAGAACATAAAAGCAAAGCTTGACATATTGAAGGAGATGGAAAACAACAGCCTTGAATTTTATGATGCGCATTCTCCCAATGCTATGTATTCATTGCAGATGGGCGCGAAGGGCATGTCATCTATTTCAGGGAATTTTTATCCGGAGATTTTGGTGTGGATGTGCAACAACGCAAACAATCCCGATAAACAAGAAGACGTGAAATGGTTGCAGTCGGAAATCGCTCGAGTAGATCCGTTGATCCATCAAGCATATCCGATGAGCGCAAAATATTTTTTGAAGAAAAGAGGATTGCCCGTGCGAACCATCAGTAGAACATTTGCATTGGAACTAACGCCCGATCAGAAAAAAGTGTTGGATGAAATTCATGCAAGTTTTTTGGGTTGGTGTGAGAGGTTGGAGATAAAACAGGCTCATTTATAGAGGTGAATGGTCAATGGTGAATAGAAACATCCAACGACATTTCTAACATTGAAATGTTTTATATAACGACTGCGAACAAACCATCATGAAATATTTACCGGCAACAGATCTTGTCATCATTGCTTTATACATGCTCGGCATGATCCTAACGGGATTTTATTTCTCTCGCAAAAATAAAAACCCTGATCAATTCACAAAAGCATCTGGCAAAATACCGCAGTGGGCAGTCGGCATTTCTATTTATGCAACTTTTTTAAGTAGCAATACTTTTCTGGGCGTTCCAGGCAAAGCATTTGGCAGCAATTGGAACGCATTTGTTTTTAGTTTGTCCATGCCCATTTCTGCATGGATAGGCGCAAAATATTTTATACCGTTTTACCGGAGTAGTGGCGAAGTTTCTGCATACACACATCTTGAGCATCGTTTTGGTGCATGGGCCCGCACGTATGCGGTGATCTGTTTTCTACTTACGCAACTCGCAAGAATGGGTTCCATTTTTTTTGGGATGGCATTAAGTCTTCAGGCAATGACAGGTTATTCGATGCAAGGAATCATCATTGTGATGGGCATCATCATTATTATTTATACCGTGCTCGGTGGAATGGAAGCTGTGATCTGGACCGAAGTTGCGCAAGGGATTATCAAAACCTTAGGTGCAGTAATCATTTTGTATTTCATCATTATTAAAATGCCGGGCGGCATTCAGCATATTATTGATATTGGAAAAGCAGATAGCAAATTCAGTCTTGGTAGTTTTCATTTCACTTTTACTGATTCAACTTTTTGGGTGATATTTTTCTACGGCATTTTTATCAACCTGAATAATTTTGGTATGGATCAAAATTATGTGCAGCGTTATCAGGCAACAGGATCAGCCAAAGAAGCCGCGAAATCATTATGGCTTTGCGTGAAATTGTATTTGCCTATTTCACTTTTATTTTTTGTTATTGGTTCGTCTTTATATGCATGGTATCAAATGCATCCGGAAATGTTGGATGCAATTAAATTAAGAGCTGCTGCAGAAAGGCTTCCTGCAAATGTTTCTGCCAAAGAAATATCTGCATTTGCTTCAACTCTAACGCCGCATGATTATGGCGATAAAGCATTGCCTGATTTTATGGTGCATGTATTGCCAGTTGGAGTTGTTGGCATTATTGTTTCAGCTATTCTCTCCGCAGCCATGAGCACCATCAGTTCTGGCATGAATGCATCTGCAACAGTTTTCACTTTCGATATTTACAAACGATATGTAAAAAAAGATATCAGCAACAAACAAACGTTGAGACTGTTATTCATTTCCACTTTTATTATCGGCGTGCTTGGCATTATAACAGGCATTGCGATGATAGGCGTTAAAAGTATTTTGGATATATGGTGGCAGTTGTCGGGCATTTTTGCAACGGGTATGCTTGGTCTTTTTTTATTAGGAATTGCGAGCAAAAAAACAAAAAATGTAGAAGCTTTTCTTGCAGTTATCATCGGCGTTTTAGTGATTGCATGGATGACATTCCCTTCTCTCATCCCCGAAAATCTTTCTTATCTGCGCAGCACATTCAATACGAATATGGTGATTGTGATTGGCACGCTTTCTATTTTTCTTGCGGGGGTATTTTTTACGGTGATTCGGAACAAGATGAGAGGCGGGCAATCATAAGCTGTATAGCGTCAATGCATATCTTCTTCGGAGAGTCTCTAATAAACCTTGAAGGTTTAATTTAGATTTCCATATTAATTTGAACGACCGAAAAAACCTTCAAAGTTTGGCAAGATTCATACAACTCTTATTTCAAATACTCATTCACTTTCTTCGCAATAAACTTTTTAATGGCATTCCATGTTTGCCCTTTCAGGCTTGTAGGATCTTCGCTTTCGTCTGCATCTACAAAATAAGTTAGGGCGTTTGGGATAGATATTAGTAACATTTGCGTCGGAAATTTCTCTTTATGAAAATCTATCATTTCCTTAAGTGCGTAGTGTTGAAGCAACTCACATATATCCCAAAAATCTTTCTTTTTACTGTCCCCCAAAATTGCATTGATCTTCATCGCAATGACATCGGCAATGCTGTACATTCTAATTCCATCTATAATAAAAAGTGGCTGAATCAATGGATGTTTAAAAGATACCAAATCGATCTTTACATTATCAATATAGCAAAACACAGCCCCATTACCTCGACTTGTTTCTGGAATAAACCTATTTCCAAACTCTCTTTCAAGTGCCTCTATAATATTTTCTTTCTTGAAATCCTCTTCAGAAAAAAGAATCAAATCCACTGAAAATCTGTGTCCATATTTCAATGATAATGCAGTGCCGCCGACCAATGAAAAATTACTGAGAGCTGGTAATGATTGCAGTTTTTTTAGTAAGGAAAATGTGCTTGGTTCGATTGTGTTGTAGTATAACATCTGAATGATTCTAAGGGCTGGTCAAAAATTGCGCTTACAAAATGCAGGGTGTGTTGCGATATATATTTTGCTTTCAATAATGCGTTTATAATTTTTTCATCCCCATAATACCTCCTGCACTGGCGTATATCTTCAACATCGCCTCTTTCAAACACACGCTCTATAATAAACGAAGCTTTGCCATCGTAATCCAATGTATCAAAGTTTACGTCCCAGAGTATGCGTCTTTCAAAAATTGGTTTATTTTTTTCAGGCATAGAACAAATTTACTATTATTTATTGGGTTAGGAAATCCCAAAATACCGGATGATGGTACAAAATAAAAAAGTAAAAAGAAAGCATATAACGTCAATGCATATCTTTTTTTGGAGAGTAGCTCATAAACCTTGAAGATTTGATTTGAATTCCGATATTAATTTGAGCACCCGAAAAAACCTTCAAGGTTTTAGAGACCTGCCTTTGCTCCCCTTCAGGAGTTGGGGGTATGAAATTGCGCAAGACCTTCAATCGGATTTTTTAAGATAATGCCCACTTTCATATTATACAAAGCGGCTGTTTCTGCTAATATTTCTTTGAACGCAAACCCGATAGAACCAGTGCAATTGAAAGTATATTGCTGATAGTTTTCATATCGAATGACGAGGTTCTCAAAAAAATCAATAAAAGATTGTTTAACGAGGTTGCGTGTGTAAGCGGTATCAGTAATGCTTTCCGAAATAAATTTGGTGAACCCTGCACAAAACCGGTTGGGCAATTTTTCGGAGTATAATCTTTCCATAATCTCTTCGCGGCTTAATCCATATATCTTAAAAAATTCTTCGCGCACAGATGCTGGCATATATTCCCTGATATAATCACCCAAAATCTTTTTGCCGATATAATATCCGCTGCCTTCATCACCAATTAAATAACCGAGCGAATCGATGTTCGCAGTAATTTTATTTCCATCATAAAGACAGCTATTTGTTCCCGTTCCCAATATGCCGACGAAGCCGGGTTTGTTACCCAATACCGATTTAGCTGAACCAAGCAAATCAAGACCGACAATAATATCAGCATTGATAAAAAGTTGTTGCAAGGCTTTTTTTATGATATCAATCTTATCTTCAAAACAACCAGCACCATAAAAATGTACATGGGTAATTGCCGATTGATCAATATGCTGCGGGATATCATATGAAAGAGATTGAACAATATAATCACCACTTACAAAATATGGGTTATAGCCTTCGGTATCAAAATAGGATATGCTATCCCGTGAATTAATCAGGCACCAGCTTGTGTTGGTTGAACCGCTATCGGCAACAAGTATCATTTACTATCTTTTAATTCTAAACCAATTTTATGTCCCTTTTTTGCATAATACCAAATGCAAATGTAGCAGGGCACCACTATCCAATAGGCGTGCTGCAATGTAAAAACATCAGCCAACCAGCCATATAAAAGTGGCAGCAATGCGCCGCCTCCTATTGCTATTATCAAAAACGATGAACCAATTTTTGTGAACCTACCGAGACCATTTATAGCAAGCGGCCAAATGGCTGGCCAAACAAGCGAATTTGCAAGACCTAATAAAGCGATAAATGCAACCGATACGAAGCCTTTTGTAGAAAGAGCAATGAATACAAATAATAAGCCTAATAGAGGAGATATTTTCAGCACTTTTTTTTGTGAAATATATTTTGGCATTACTGCAATACCAATCATGTATCCTGCCAACATACAAGCTTGTGTGCAACTGGCAAAAAATTTAGCTGAGGAAAGTGGCATTCCCTGCGATGCACCGTAGTTAACAATGCTATCACCAGCTATCACTTCAACACCTACATAAAGAAAAAGCGTGAGCACGCCCAATAACAAATGAGGGAACTGAAATATACTGGTCTTATTATTTGTTGCAAGACCAGATTCTTCTTCTGAATAATCGTCCATGTCAGGCAGACTGGAAAAAAAAATAATTATTGCCAAAAAAATCAATACTAAAGCCATGATAGAATATGGAAGTATAACCCTGTGCGAAAGGTTATTGAGTATATCAGCTTTTTGTAGAGCACTTGCGTGTTCAGCCTGAGCTTTTATGTCATCAGCATTTTCTAAGATTGTAGCGCCGAGCATGAGCGGGCCGATAATGCTGGCAATCGCATTGCAAATGCCCATCATGCTCATCCGTTTTGCTGCACTTTCTATGGGACCTAATATTGTTATATAAGGATTGGCCGCTGTTTGCAAAATGGTCATGCCTGTACCTAACACAAAAAGCCCACTCAGGAATAATGAGTATGATCTTGCAATTGCTGCAGGGATGAAGATAGCTGCACCTGCGGCCATGATAGAAAGCCCAAGTGACATGCCTTTTTTGTAGCCTGTAAATTTTAGTATTGAAGCAGATGGCATCGCCATTACAGCGTAGGATATATAAAATGCAAATGCGACAAGGTAAGATGAGCGATTGCTCAATTGACAGGCTATTTTTAGATAGGGTATCAGTATAGAACTTAACCAGGTAACAAAACCAAATACAAAGAACAAAGTGCCTATAATAAAAATGGATTTGTTTGATTGCTTCATTTAGTGAGAGCTATTGTGTGCCGAGTTAATGCACTTATCATCTTAAATATTCTGATGCTGTTTTTACGCTGCCGTGTTCCAGTAATATTTTTTTTGCTTTTTCATAATCATCAATGCCAACTTTTCCCATCAGCATTTTCACGGCGCGATCTGTAATTTTATTATTTATCAGCATCACGTTCACCATTTGGTTGTCTTCCACTCTGCCAAGCTGAATCATTGTGGTGGTGCTGATCATATCAAAAAGCATTTTTTGTGCAGTACCACATTTCATTCTTGTGCTCCCTGTAATAAACTCAGGGCCTGTAATCACTTCAACTGGAAAATCGGACAGCCCTGCAATTGGAGATCCGGGATTGCTTACTATACATGCAGTCGTAATACTGTTTTTCCGGCAAGCTTCCAGAGCACCTAATACGAAAGGCGTTGTTCCACTGGCGGAGATACCTATCACTATATCTTTTGTAGAGACCTTTTCATTTGCAAGCCTTTCCCATCCATCTAAAAAATTATCTTCCATTTCCTCTTTTGCCTCTATCAGATGTTCAGCACCGCCGGCAAGAATACTATTGACCATTCCTTTTCCTACTCCAAAAGTTGTCGGCAGTTCAATCACATCTAATACAGACAAACGTCCACCACTTCCTGCACCTACATAAAACATTCTCCCACCGTTTTTAAGTTTGCCCACAATTGCATGAAGCAAGTTGTTTATCTGTGGCAAAGCTTTTTTAATGGCAGGGGCTACCGTGGCATCTTCTGAGTTGATTAAAGAAGTGATTTCTTCAATGGATTTGGTTTCAAGTTGTCTGTGTAGAGAAGGTTGCTCCGTAATCTTTGTCATGGAGTGGTGTTTTGCGTTTTTTTTCTATTATTTTTTACGAAAGTATGCAAATTCATGCAAAAATCCCTTAATTTCATTTTTATAATTAAACCGATTGGCATTTATGCTTAAAGAGGAGCGCCATAAAATTATTTTAAGAGAAATCAACCTTCACAATAAGGTTCTCTCCACTGATTTAAGTGAGCAGTTAGTCGTTTCAGAAGATACCATACGCCGTGACCTGAATGAACTTGCCGACCAAGGCTTGATTTTAAAAGTGCATGGCGGCGCAATGAGCAAAACTTTCCATTATCCATTTAACGGGCAAAACCAGGTTTACGCACTGGAGGCAAAACAGATCATTGCAGACAAAGCAATCAGCCTTTTTACGAAAGGTATGTTGATTTTGATAGAAGGCGGAACAACCATTATGGAGATTGCCAAAAAAATACCGGATGATTTAGATGCTACCTTTTTAACTGTAAGCCCACAAGTTGCCCTTACCCTCGCAGAACACGAAAACATAGATGTAATAACTATTGGCGGAAGGCTTTCAAAAAATGCCAACATACATACTGGAGCAAGCGTGATAAATGAATTGGCTAATATAAAACCTGACCTGTGCATTATTGGCACCAATGGGATTTCAGTAAAGGATGGACTTACAGATTCTGATTGGGAAATAGTGCAGGTAATTAAAGCGATGATGCATGCATCAAGAAAAGTTGCTGTTGTTAGTATCGCAGAGAAATTGAATACTGTTCAAAAAATTAAGATCAACGATATCACAGCCATTGATTATTTGATAACTGAATTGCCAGCGAACAGCCCAATCCTTTCCTCTTATTATTGAAAAAGACAAGCCATTGCTGTTATAAAGTAAATGATGAAACTGTGTGATGTAAGGAATAAGATTTTGGTTTCTGGTGCTGTTGAAAATAAATAATGAACCGGTAAAATTTTTTAGAGTATAGATAAATATTTTAAAGCTTTTGATTCACTAACTGCTAATTCAAACAAAATGAGTAAGAAATTATCGCTTATCCCATTGTTGCAATGGTCCATGTTATTGTTAGGCCTCGTGCTTTTTTCTTCCAACATTGTTGTGGCGCAAAGCCAAACCATTAAAGGGAAAGTAGTCGATGCCAGCGGCGCCCCTCTTGCTGGAACGAATGTTTCGGAGAAAGGTGGCAAAAAAGGAGTCATTTCCGATATCGCCGGAAATTTTTCACTTACTGTTTCTAGTCCGGAAGCGGTGCTGGTATTTTCTTATGTTGGTTACACCAGCATTGAAATTCCAGTTAAAGGGCAGTCGTTCATTAATGCAACACTTCAATCTGGCAGTGGCAACACACTTACAGGTGTGGTTGTGACGGCCCTCGGCATAACCAGGAACAAAAAATCTCTCGGTTATGATGTGGGTCAGATAGCTGGAGAAGATATGAACCGAGTTGCACAGACCAACGCCATCAGTTCCATGGCCGGAAAAGTCTCTGGTGTGGTTGTTAGCCAAACAGGTGCAAATCCTACATCATCAGTGAGTGTTGTCATCCGTGGAATACGGTCCCTGAACAGCGACAACCAACCTTTATTTGTAATTGATGGAGTTCCTTTACAAAACTCTATGAATAATATTGGGGTCAACAACGGAAATGGGAACGATGTGGATTATGGCAATGTGATTTCAGACATTAACCCGAACGATATCGATAATATATCTGTACTTAAAGGCCCTAGCGCTGCAGCTCTTTATGGCTCCCGGGCTGGTAATGGTGTGATATTGATCACCACCAAATCTGGCAGAAAATCAAAGGGGCTGGGCATTACTTTTAGCTCAACGGATGAAGCTGCTGTTCCTTATCATTATTTCGGAAACAATCAGGCTTATTCAATGGGGATCAACCCATATACTGTTCCTACAGGTTCCAATAGCTGGAACGGAGTGATTGTGGATGTGCCCCCAGGCTGGGCCAATTATTATTTTGGCACACCGCTGAATCAGGGTATACAGGCCATACAATGGAACAGCCCATTGCAAGCCGATGGAACCTATAAGCCATATGCCCTAACTTCACATAATAACCTCAAATTATTTGTTAAGCCAGGTATTACTTCCACAAATAGCATATCTGTAGAAAATTCATCAGAAAAGGACAATTACCGTTTTTCTTATAGCAATATGGTCAATACGGGCATCGTGAATACAAGCGGTCTCGGCAGGCACAACCTTTCATTGAATGTAGAACACAAAATAACCAATGATGTAAGGCTATCTGCTTCCATAAATTATACGCGTTCTGCCACCGACAATATCATAGCTGGCAATGGTAACGGTGCACTACAGGATGTGATTAACTATCCTGCAAGTGTTGATATTCGGCAGGTAGGACAACACAGTGTTTGGACAACACCCGGAGTTCAGCAATTTAAACCTCTGGCTCCAGTGGGTGTAGACGCAAGCCCGGATCCTGAAAGCGAGACTGGGACTGACGTTCCTGACAACCCATGGTTTGTGCTTGACCAAACCAAAAACGGTTTTGTGCGCAACCATATCTACGGAAACTTAAAAGCCAGTTTCAATTTCAGCCCCCATTTAAGTGCTTTTCTCCGTTATTCGCAGGATTTGTTTTACGAAAACCGCGAGACAAAAATATCTAAGAGCTATACTGGTGAATTGAATGGTTTCTATGGGCTGACCAATTCATACAACACAGAAAGCAACACAGATTTTTTAGTCACTTACAAAAATCGTTTCTGGAAAAATTTCGACATCACTGCCTCTGCAGGAGGAAACCTACTTTATCAATACAATTCCTCTAACCAACTTTATTCCGTTCATAATGGAGGGATAATCGCCCCTGAGCTTTTCAATGTTTCGAATATTTCACAGGCAAATATTCGGTATGCTTCAGGCTATTCACAGAAAGGGGTTTATAGTGCATATGCTACCGCTTCTCTTGGTTATGCCGATTTGGCTTACCTGGATCTGACAGGCAGAAATGACTGGTCAAGCACCCTGCCACCAGGTAATAACTCTTATTTTTACCCATCTGCGTCGCTAAGCTTGTTGCTGAATAAGATGTTCAATTTTGGAAGGTTGGTCAGCCTTCTCAAAGTCCGCGGTGGCTGGGCAAGTGTAGGTAAGGATACCAACCCTTATAATCTTTATGGCACCGTGGGGATTGGGTCTTTCGGCGGTATTACGACAGAATCTCTTTCCGGGACTTTGCTCAACCCAAACCTGAAACCAGAGCAGGCCATTTCAACGGAGGGTGGAGTGGATTTGGCTATGTTCCAAAACCGCCTCAGGTTCAGTGGTACAGTTTACCGCTCTGATAACAAGAATCAAATACTAGGTATAAGTACACCCTCATCTTCCGGGTATTCAGCCCGACAGATTAATGCTGGCCTGGTGCGCAGCAATGGCATTGAATTGCAATTGGGTGGCACCATCATCAGCAATAAGGATTGGACTTGGGATGTAAGTGTGAATTATACAAAGAACAATGCTTATGTTATTTCATTGACAAATGGAGTGCCCTATTTCTCTTTCTGGCAAGACGGGCCAACGGGTTCGTGGACCTATGCAAAAGGGCAAGCAATACCTAACCAGATTGATAAGAATGGTAGTCCCATAACAGTGATTAGTGATGGTAAAATAGGCCAGTTGTGGGATAACGAGATGGCTACTGTTACAGATAAAAGCTCCCCTTACTATGGATATCCGCTCCTGGATGGCGGAGGTTTTTATCAAAAAGTTAATGGTGGGGATTTTCAGCATAAGCAGGTTGCCGGGAACTTTAACCCGAAGCTGCTGATGGGTATGCAGACCTCCCTCACCTACAAACGTGTTACGTTAAGTGCCAGTTTGGATATGCGCTTGGGTGGTATTTTCTATTCCAAAACCTACCGTTATCAGGGATCGAATGCGAACTTAAAATATCAGGAGAATGAGGGTATTCCCATCCCTGCAGCTAATGCCAACAATATACCAGCGTATCTGAAAAGCAACCCAGAAAAATTTATCAAAGTTAGTGGGCTTCAATCTCAACATATCGTGGGCTGCCCTTGCACCGTGGCGAACAAGGGGGGCATTTTGGATGATCCTGCGATTGTTCAAAATACAGGGGCTGTACCAGGTTTCCCTATCTATGATGCCGCATTTTATCCCGGTGTTTACAGCGATGGAAATGGCGGTTATATTGAAAACCTTGGGAATCCCAGCAGCACTCAGTATGATGTATATGAGGATGCGACCACTAACGGGTTTTGGAGTTTTGGCAGAGAGGACATGTTCGATGCCTCATATATAAAACTCAGGGAACTGACATTGATGTTTGAACTGTCGAAAAAATTGTCAAATTCCATTAAAGTGCAAGGCATCTCAATTGGCGTGTACACAAGAAATGTTATTTTATGGACAAAAGCCAAGATAGGTGTTGACCCTGAGCAAGCTTTTAACTATCAACCGGGGCCTCAGGCGAATGGCTCCCAGTTCAGGCAAGGTATTGAGTACTATAATATCACACCTTGGACCATTCCGGTTGGCTTCAAACTAAATGTTCGTTTCTAGAATCAAAAATTAGTCATTTATAAAAATATAAAAAGATGAAAAGCGCAAAGAGAATTTTAATGATTAGCTGCGTTTTCCTGGTCATCACTTCGGTGGGTGACTCCTGCAAAAAATTCTCGGTGCTAAATAGCAACCCAAATAGCATTGCTACCTCGGGTGCTGCACCGGATTACTTAATGGCTGGCGTACTTACCAGCACGGCAACTTGGTATGGGAACTTGGGCTCAGGGAATATATCTGGTGCTATGCAGCAAACTGCACAGGATGCATTTCAGGGCACGTTCAGCGAATATCAATGGGATCCGGGTAATTTTGACTGGAACGGTAATTATGCGATTTTGAACAACAATAAGGCTCTGTTAGCAGGAGCTCAGGCAAATAATTGGGATTTTCACCAGGGCGTTGCTTTGGTCATGCGCGC
Organism: uncultured Bacteroidota bacterium; assembly: GCA_903927975.1. Taxonomy (GTDB): domain Bacteria; phylum Bacteroidota; class Bacteroidia; order Chitinophagales; family Chitinophagaceae; genus Puia. The sequence continues at coordinate 15,114 of CAIYPC010000645.1, forward strand.
ATTCCAGTTTGGCAATATTGCCGATTTTTGGGGCGATGCTCCGGATTCCTTTGCAGTCAGTGGTGATAAGGGCGGAGTTTACGAATTCCCTGTGTTCGATACCCAGCAAAGCATTTATGCCAGAGTAATCGCTGACCTTCAAGCGGCCGTCCCACATTTTCAGGGCACTATTTTAACCCATCCGGAAATAACAAGTCTTACCCAAACCTCAGACGTGTTTTATAACGGCGATCCGGTTCAATGGAAAAAATTTACATATTCACTCATGCTGCGCTATTATATGCGCCTTTCCTCCAAATTGAACGAGCAGGGTAATGTAGAAGCCATTGCCGATAGCGTATTCCAAAGCACCACCGATGATTGTATGATGATGTTCCCAGGGAAGGATCAACCCTCTTCCTATCAATTTTGCACTTTATTCAATGGAGCATCTGGTTATGACAGGAACAAAATGAGCGGCACCATGACCATGACTTTGAAGGCATTGAAGGATCCCAGAATTGTGATCATGGCCGAACCCATTATCAATCCTAGTGTTGTAGACACAACAAATGCTGTATTTGCATCTGGCAGCACTACGCTTGATTCAACCATTAATAATATCCGTTACATCAATCTTCAGGTAGCCCTCGCCAATAATTATAAGCAGTTTAATTTGGCTACCTATACACAGGATAGACCTTGGGAAGGGTTAAATCTGCCTGTAAAAAATTTATATGATACCTCTTCCGTTTATGTGGGTATCCCCATCAGTTATTCCAATTACCCTGACTTTGAATATAACCTCAATTCAACAGGACAACAATCTTCATCCATAAACAATTATGTTTCTTATTTGCGCAGGGATATTTACGATAACCCAAGCGGACCACTATTGGCAGATAGGATAGCATCCTATGCCGAGATTTGTTTTGACCTAGCTGAAGCGGCACAAAAAGGATGGAATGTGGGTGGTTCGGCTTCTGCCTGGTATTATAATGGAATACAGGCTTCTTTTAATACTTGGCAAGTGTTCAGCAACTATCAAAATGATGTAAACAATTACTATGGCTGTGTGAAAGATTACAATACTTATGTAGCCCAACCTGCGATTACATACAATGGCACACTTCAACAGATTATCACTCAGAAATGGATTGCTGCCTGGCAAGCCTGCAATGAAGCATATATGGATTGGAGAAGAACTGGATACCCTACCCTTACCATTGGATATGGATCCTATCGGGGAGCAATTCCTGTAAGGTTCACTTATGCCAATTCAGAGCTTCAGAACAATTCAGCAAACGCGCAGGTTGCTATTGATAAGTTAACCACATCAACCTATAACGGCCCTGATGGCGCCAACAGCTCATGGTCAAAATTCTGGTTGTTGCAGGGAACAAATGAGCCGTGGTAATTGAAAATTTTTTTAAACAATCATGGTTCATAAGTTCATATTAGTTTTTCTATTGTGTGGATTGGGTTTTACGTCCTTCGAACAAGTAAGCAACATTCATAACCTGATGCCTGTGCCGGCGAAATTGAGCGCCAACGGGCATCAGGTAAAAATAAATCCGGGGATCAGTATTGCTGTAACAGGCAAAGCTGATCCCCGTATCTATTTAGAGGCAAGTCGCTTTGTTAGAAGGCTCAGCAATAAGACAGGAATTTTTTTGGATAGGATTGGTTACGTAACACCGAGGGATAGCAACAGATCTGCCACTTTGCTCATTAATGTTCTTCGCCCCGGCAAATTGATATTGGGTGAAGACGAAAGTTATTCCATCGAAACAGGAACAGATCAAGTTGTTGTTAATGCGAATACAGACATCGGCGCAATACGTGCCTTAGAAACATTATTGCAACTGATTAGCAATGATGAAACAGGATATTATTTTCCTGGCGTTTCCATTCAGGACCAACCAAGGTTTGCTTGGCGCGGTTTGCTACTGGATGTTGCGCTTCACTTTATGCCGGTGGATGTGGTGAAAAGAACGCTGGACGGAATGGCTGCAACGAAAATGAATGTGCTGCACCTTCATCTTTGCAACGATCAAGGTTTTAGGGTTGAATCAAAACTTTTTCCGCGCTTGCAACAAGTTTCTTCTGATGGTATTTATTATACACAAGAAGACATTAAAAATATTATTAAGTATGCGGATCAGCGCGGCATCAGGATCGTTCCTGAATTTGTTGCGCCCGCTCACACAACTGCGATACTAAAGGCTTACCCTGAATTTGCAAGTGTTAAAAGAGATTATAAGCTTCAAAGATATTTCGGTGTGTTTGATCCAGTGATGGATCCTACCAATGAAAAACTATACCCATTCTTAGAAAAGTTGTTTACAGAGATGTCATCCCTCTTTCCCGATAAATATTTTCACATTGGTGGTGATGAAAATACCGGGAAAGATTGGGAAGGCACTCCGCATATAAAGGCTTTTATGAAGGAACATGGAATGAACAAGTACATGGATCTTCAAACATATTTTAATAAGCGCCTTCTGCCCATCATTCAAAAAACAGGAAAGACAATGATGGGCTGGGATGAGATATTGCAGCCCGGTGTTCCCAAAGAAATCGTGATCCAATCATGGCGCGGCAACGATGCTTATTATAGCTCTATCAAACAAGGCTACAGAGCCATTCTTTCTTACGGTTATTATATCGATCTGATTCAACCAGGTTCTTATCATTATCAAAATGATCCAATTCCTGACAGTGCAAATCTTACTGAGAAAGAAAAAAAACTCGTTCTCGGAGGAGAAGCAACGATGTGGAGCGAGTTGATAACTCCTACAACTGTCGATTCAAGAATATGGCCGCGCACCGCTGCTATTGCAGAAAGATTATGGTCGCCCAAAGAAATAACGGACACGGATGATATGTATCGCCGTCTCGATATTGCCAGCCTTCATCTGGAAGCAGTTGGCTTGCATCATCTATCATACAAACCTCCGATGATGCGCCAACTCGCAAATGGCATGGATACAAAGCCATTGGAAATTTTAGTGAGTGTTATTGAGCCGCTGAAAATATATGATCGCAATGAAGGCGATACGATGTACACTGTTTTTTCTCCATACACAAAATTGGCTGATGTTGCTTCGCCCGATCAAACTGTGCCAAGAATATTTAACAAAAATGTCAATCAATTTCTGTCAAGCCCATCATCATCGCTTGAAAAAGAAATCACAGAAAAATTAATTCTTTGGAAAGAAAATAATATTTCTTTCAAACAGATTGTTCTCAATTCTCCAATACTTAATGAAGCATCTTTATTATCAGAAAATCTTTCAGATCTGGCAGCAGCAGGTCTCGATGCTTTGCAATATTTGCACAATCAGAAAAAGCCTGATGCCGATTGGCTTAAGCAAGCACGGTCAATAGCAACGCGTGCAAGACAGCAAGGCGGAAGATGCGAGTTGCAAGTGGTTGATGCGGTACAAAAATTGATTGAAAAAGCCGCTGCACAATAATACGATTGCATGCCATGAAACGATTGCAAGAAAAAACTTGAAGATTTTTTTGAGCGCGAATTCTTGAAAATATTCAATAAAAAATGTTCAAGGAAAGGGCTTTTAGAAATTTAACAGGCTAAATTTTTTTTAGCCCTTTTTAATTCTCTTGCAGCCGTCAGATGCCTTTCATAAACAATCTTGAAAATAGCAAAAACCTCTCCTACGAACCATTATCCATGAACTATAAACTTGCTTAACGTCGTTGCACCTTTGCGTGACATAAGCGATCGCAACAAATAACACAATGAGGAAAATTGAAACCTTTTTAATTATTTTATTTTATGCTGGCTCTGTTCGCAGTCAATCACTTTCTGAAAAGAAGATGGTTGTATATAAATCAAGCGATAATTTTTTTCAGGAATATCATGAAGCATATCCTGTGGGAAAAACGCCCGAAGAAAATAATGTGCGAAGCATTACAGTTGATAAAACAAACACAGTTTATATAGCTACCGCTTCTGGGGTATTTAAAAAATTGGATGGAGAAAGCACATGGTCGCCTTTATCTTTTCAAGATACTGACAAAGGTCCTGCATATTCCGTTGCCATTGATGCAAATGAAAATCTTTGGATGGGAACATGGAATGGTGTTTTTCAATTTCACGATAATGAATTAAAAAAAATTGGCGGCACCAACGGGCCAATTTCAATTATCTGTTTATCGAAAGAAGGCATTTATGCATTGGGACCAAATGGCATTTGCCTTTGCAGTGACAATAAAAATTTTATTAAAAAGAATTATGCTGTTGCGCGTTCCATGCGCAGTGCTGTTTCAGACAACAAAGAAGGCTTGTGGATCACGAGCGATGTTGGGCTTTATCATGCCAACAAAAATGGAACAACTCATTATTACAAAACAGATGTATTAATAAGTGCTGGACTGAAAGGCGTAGCACTTAATGGAGAAAATGTTTGGATCGCAGGATTGGGTGGCGTCACTATTATTAAAGATGGAAAAAAACAACGAACTATTACGCCCGCACAAGGCTGTCCATCCATTCATACAAATTGTATAAAAAAATCTGCTGACGGAACAATGTGGGTTGGTACTAAAATCGGGGTAGTACGATTTTATCGAAATGGAAAACATTCGCTTCGTTTCAGTCGTCGTTGGTTGATGGATGATTTTGTAAACGATATTGCTTTTGATAATAACGGAAACGCATGGATCGCGACGCAACAAGGCGTGAGCGCAATCAAGAAAAAATCAATGAGCCTCGACAGCAAGCAAAATTATTTTTATGATGTGTTGATGAGAAGGCATATCCGTGAGCCGTGGATTGCAGGGCAATGCCATCTTCCAATAGCTGGAGATACTACAAATTTTCAGCCAGAAGATGATGACAACGATGGTGAATACACGGGTAACTATTTAGCAATGGAATCATTTCGTTACGCCGTTACAAAAAATGAAGATGCCAGAGAGAAAGCAAAGAAGGCATTTCATTTTTTAAACGAATTGCGGGAGATTACTAACGGTGATGGGTACTTGGCAAGAACAATAGTGCCGATTGAATGGGCAGACAGAGTGCATGATGGAAACCGAACTTATTCTGAAAGAGAAAAGGCGGAAGAACTCGTGAAGGAGCCGAGATTTAAACCCGTTGAAATTCGCTGGCATAAATCTACAGATGGAAAATGGTTGTGGAAAGGAGATGCAAGCAGCGATGAATGGTGCGGTCACATGATGGGTTATTATTTTTATTATCAGTTGGCTGCAGATGAACAAGAGAAAATGTTGGTTAGAAAACATATTGCCGCATTAGTCGATCATCTTATCGCGCACAATTTTAGTATGATGGATGCAGATGGAACAGCAGCGCGTTGGTCGGTATGGTCGCCAAATTCACTGAACCACGATCCTGAATGGATGCAAGATAAAAGCGAAAACTCCATGGAGTTATTGGCATTTTTAAAGCTCGCATATTTTGTTACGAATGATGAGAAATATCAGCAGCATTATCTCCATCTGATCAACAAAGAACATTACCTCGAAAACATGGCAGCAATCGTTGATCAGAACCCTGCGTGGTTTATTTATTATGATGTTACGATGCAGGCATACATCTATCCTATTTTGCTGCAATGCGAAAAAGATCCTAAGCTGCTTGCTTTCTATCAGCAGCATATTGACAAATGGATGGAGCGCAGAAAAAATGATCAGAACCCACTCATCAATTTTTTGTATTGCTATGCACGAAATAAAAAGATAGAAGGAAAAGCTTCTGTTGATTTTTTGATTGATACGCCACTTGATCTCGTTGATTGGCATATCGATCATACAAAAAGAGAAGATATAAAATTAGTGCATGCTCCTGTTCTTGATAATTTGGAAGTAAGCGAATTGCAACCACCGAGCATGCGTGCCACTGTGCGTTGGGATGGTAATCTGTGGGCTGCAATTAACGGTTCACCAAGTGTGGAAAAAGAACCGGTGTTCTGGCTCTATCCATATTGGATGGGGCGATATCTTAAAATGATTCAATAATATTTCTTAGATAATTTGTATGATGATGTTTAAACCAAAATGTTTTTTTCTCTTCTCGCTAAGTTTGTTTTTATCTAACGCAAAAGTTTTTTCTAATAATAAAAATGGACTGCCCGTGCATAAAGACACAGCTTTCATACAACCTTACAGTATTAAGTATGAAATTGATCAGACAAAAAATTCTGGCAATCTTATTCTTTCAAAAGTTCTCTGTGATCGCAATGGCGTTGTTCAAATATATTCTTCCGAAGGCATATTAATAAAATCAGGCGGACAGTTTTTATATCCCGGCGAATTGGTTCGTGATGTCGCTTATCGACCAATGCTAAATATGAAAATAAAAGACATTACGCTGTATCAAAATCAATTTGTGTATGCAGATGATAAAGCAGTATTGAGCAATGCGTGGGCTGGCAAATTATATAGCCTTCACACAATGCCAGATGTAACTGCATTTTGCGGCGGCGAGGATTTTTCATTTCTTCTTACCAATGGAACATCTATTCAATACCTGAAAGATTCTAAATTATTATCGGAGCTTCATGCCGATGATAAAGTGATTGACATTTTATTTGATAAAAAAAGGAATTCTTTTTGGTTGCTTGGTGAGCATAGCATATCAGTGTTCGATGCTAATAATAAATCGCTGATCACGAAATTTAAGTATGATGGATTAACTTGTTTTGCATTATCAAATAATAATAATGATCTGGTTGTAGGAACGCATAATGGTTTTTTTAAAATAAATGCAACTACTTCACAGCAAATAGGAAGCATTAATGACAAACTGCCCTGCGTAGATCTTACAGTTGTAAAAGAAATCAATAATAAACTTTGGTTTGGCTCAAAAAACGGCGCGTTCATGTTGCAGGATGATGGAAAATATAAATACTATTCCTCACGGAGATGGATACCTGCAAATGATGTAAAAGATATTTCAGAGGGACCTAACCATTCTATATTAATTCTTACAGATAAAGGTTTGGGTGAAATACATTTCACAGAAATGACGCTTGCTGATAAGGCTGCTTATTTTGAGCAGCAGGTTCGCTCAAGGCATATCCGCTTGGGCTTTAACTCTGGCCTTTCAGGAATGAAAAATGGAGATGTGACGACAGGTTTCTTGCATGATTCAGATAATGATGGTCTTTGGACTTCCATGTATTTAGGCGCAGAAGTATTTCGTTATGCTGCCACAAAATCACTCGAAGCATTGGAGAATTGCAAAGAATCGTTGGACGCGATGGAACGTTTGTACTTAATCAATTCTCTCAAAGGTTTTCCTTCGCGATCTTTTGAAAGAAGAGGGTATGAAATTTCTGATGTTCATAAAAAAAATACGATTGATTCTAATTTGAAAGAAGAATATCCCGGTAATGCTGGCGTGCAATCGCCCTTTGAAATATGGCGGCATGCAGACAATGAAGAATGGGATTGGAAATCTACCACCAGCAGCGATGAAGCAATTGGGCACATGTTTGTTTTTGGAGCAATTGCTGAATTAATTAATGTGCCTGAAATAAAAAACAAAGCGATCAGATTGATGGATGCGTTGATGCAACACATCGTGGATCATGAAATGTATATGGTGGATTGGAACGGCAAGCCAACACTTTGGGGAAGATGGAATCCTGAGTATGTAAATGCAAGACCGAAAAATGTCGGTGATAGAAAAATCACTTCTTCCAATATCACTTCGATGTTGCAAACTGCTTATCATTTCACCCACAAAAAAATCTATAAAGAAAAAGCATTGGAGCTATTGAGTAAATATGGTTTTTTAGAAAACCTGATGCGACCAATGAAAGATATTGGCTACGCTGCTGCTGATGCTGATGATTTAAGCAAAGAACTTTCGGAAGGATGGAACCACTCTGATGATGAAATGTATTTCTTAGGTTATTGGGGACTTTATCGATACGCATTGAATAACACGTTGAAAAATAAATTTAAGGAGGCAATTATCGATCATTGGCAAATTGAAAGACCTGAAAAAGAAGGCGCATGGGATATTTTCACTGCCATAACAGGGATTAAAAATTTCGATTTGCCTGAAGCAGTTTGGTATCTCCAAAAATATCCAATGGATCTAATCGATTGGAGAGTGAACAACAGCGAGAGAAAAGATATTGAATTCATACCTCAAAATTTTCGCAGACAAACCATTAACGAAGTTTTGCCGCCAGATGAATTGCCAATCAGCAGGCATAATTCAAATCGCTTCGATCTGGACGGCGGCAATGAAAAAGGAAACTCTGAAAATAGCGCTGGTGATATTTGGTTGCTGCCATATTGGATGGGGCGTTATCTAAAAATTATCAATAAACCAATTGAAAAAAAATCAACTCCAATAGCTCTAGCTACAAAAAAAAATCAGCACATCGCCAAGGCTCAATCACTTTATAAAGATGTTGTTTATGACCAGCGCTACAGCGTAAAATATTTTTTTGATGACAGTCTTATTAAACCATTAAAAATTTTATCTGACCATAACGACAACATCAAAGTGCTTGCAACAAATGGAATGTTTATTCCACGCGCTGGCAAATTGTTAGAGCTGGGAAATCTTGCAAAAGATGTTAGTTATAGACCAATAAGAGATAAAAAGATTTCAGGTATTTGCCTTTATCAAAATGAATTTGTTTTTGTTGATGATAAAGCGGTGCTGAGCAATGCGTGGGCTGGCAAAATTTATATCCCACATCAGATGCCTGATGCAAACTCGATTGCGGGGGGCAAAGATTTTAGTTTTCTTGTTTCTGATGGCAAGACACTAAAATTTATTGAGCATGAAAAAATAATTTGGTCCGACAGTGTGCCATCTTCGATTATCAATATTCAATTCGATAAAATCAAAAATTTATTCTGGCTTCTTTCCCGCAACATGCTTTATTCCTTTTCACCCACACAAAAAAAATTGACTAAAATTTTTGAAGGCAGTGAGTTTACGTGCGTCAAACCGTTAGGCAATAAAATATTATTAGGTACACATAACGGTTATATTGAAATAAAACGCTCATATTTAAAACCAGTTTTTCAAACATTCAATCAACTTCCGTGTGAAGACATTAATGTTATTGAAAAAATTGACAGCAATATTTGGTTCGGTTCAGCAAATGGCGTTTTTATGTTGAAGAAAGATGGCAAGTTTGATTACTACACTTCTGAAAGATGGCTGCCCGGAAATAATGTGGTTGATATTGCTAAAGGAAATAATTGCATATTGATATTAACCACAAATGGAGTTGCTAAAATTATTAATCGAAAAATGACGCTTGAAGAAAAAGCAAATTATTTTGAAGCGATTGTAAGACAGCGTCACATTCGTTATGGCTTCTATAGTGATAATACCAATTTAAAAGAAGGAGATCTCGCTACTGCTCAAATGGGCCCGCACGATAGCGACAATCTTTGGACATCCATGTATCTCTCCGGCGAAATGTTCCGGTATCTTGTTACGCACGATGAAGATGCAAAACAAAATTGTAAAGAATCATTAGATGCAATGGAACGCCTTTTCACGCTTAGCGGAATCAAAGGTTTGTTCGGTCGCTGCATTGAGAGAAGAGGCATAGTTGCATTCAAAGATGAGATACGTGAGGAGAATAAAGCTTATTGGTATAACGGTTATGATCATATGCAAAGTAGCTGGATGCATTCTATAGATAGCGAGTGGGACTGGCGTGGATCTGCAAGTAGTGATCAGGCGGTAGGACAATATTTTGCACTTACCATGGCGGCACAATACATGGATGATGATGTTATAAAGAAAAAAGCTATCGCCTTAATCGATGAACTCACCAGTTATATTTTAGACAATGATTTGAAATTAATCGATGTTGATGGCAAGCCAACATTATGGGGAAGATGGAGCCCTGATTATGTAAATAGATTTCCTGATATGGTGGGCGATAAAAAATTGTATTCATCCAACATCATCAGTTTTTTACAAATCGCTTTTCATTTTACAGGCAAAGAAAAATATAGAGCGAAAGCAAATGAATTATTGTACAAAGAAAAATATCTTACTAATCTCGCACGCCCGATAAGCGAGACTGGTCCCGCGCCAGAAACAGCAGACAAATGGAGCCAGCTCATGTCTGGCGGATGGAATAGCTCCGATGATGAAATGTATTTTCTCGCTTATTGGGGGTTATATCCTTATGCTTTTAATGATAGTCTTAAAACAAAATACAAGGAAGCAATTCGTGATCATTGGAATGCAATAAGACCTGAGAAAGAGGGATTATGGAACATTTGTTATGCAGCAATAACCGGTTCAAAGAAATTTGATTTGAATGAAACAGTTTGGGAACTAAAGCGCGTGCCGCTTGATCTCATCAATTGGTCAATGAAGAATAGTGACAGAAAAGATCTTGAATACCTGAAAGAAAATAATTTTGAAAGGTACACGAGCGAAGTATTGCCACCTGACGAAAGGCCAGAGAATAAACACAATAGAAATCTTTTTACATTAGACAACAACGGTAATGGATCAGCAGAATTAGGAGGAGGCGATGTTTATCTTTTGCCATATTGGATGGGAAGATATTTTGGAATCATCAGCGCACCTGTTATTGAAAAACAATCTGTAAACAAAATAAGTTTTGATGAGCAAATGCAAGATTATTAAATGCTTTTACTTCAATGTTGTAATAAGAGAATTATCTTAAATAGAATTGTATTTATGTTC
>CAIYPC010000646.1 GCA_903927975.1 uncultured Bacteroidota bacterium
GTTTGCGATAACTGTATTTAAGTTTAAGATAAACACCGTTTGTCCATCCAAAACCATCCTGGTTTGGATATTCTCCGCCTGTAGCTGCCACTTCCACATCAACAACATTATATTTCTCCGTCATTTTCCCAGTTTGCCTGAACACATTATCTATTGTGCTCGTCCAATTACTTTTTATTTTTTTTGCAACGCTCACAAATTCGTAATTCATCATTCCTTTAAATGCAACCCATTGCAAAGGTGCCCATCCATTCGGCGCATCCCATTGTTGTTTATTAAAATTAAGCGTCGTTAACAAGCCTCCGGGTTTTATAAATTCTTTGTTGAGATAATTGGTCGTTTTTTCAGCTTGCGTTTTTGTTGCAATATTTAAGAACATCGGAAAAGCCATTGCTGCACTCGGAACTCCTGTTGATGTTTTATTTTCTAAATCATAATCAACAAATATTTCTTTCTTTTCATCCCACAAATATTTTTGGATGGCTGCTTCTCTCTTCAAAGAAAGCTCATGAAATTTTTCAGATTTCTCTTCGTCGTCTTTCAATTTATATATAGATGCAATTACTTTTTCTAAATGAAACATTAGGCAATTCAAGTCAATAGGAACAATATCAGTTGTGTATATTGTGCTCATATCATTTGCATCCTTAAACCATCTGCTGCTAAAATCCCAACCTGATTCCGCTGCGGCACGTATGTTCCTGAAAATATTTTTATTATTGACTGCTTCGCTTGCTGTTTCAACATCATCAGCATAAGCTTCTGGTCTCGGTGCATCCAGATTATCCCAGTACCTGTTCAATATTTCTCCATCAGGCATCATCACCACACGCTTGTCTTTTTTATTGTTGTTGTCGAGAACGTCTTTGCCCGTCATCCAAAACTGATATTCCTTTTCAAGCTGCGGCAAATATTTTATCAATATGTTTTTACCCTTTTCTTCACTCAGCAATTCTGTCATCAAAGAAAAAAATGGTGGTTGCGAACGGCTCAGAAAATAAGTTCTGTTGCCGTTCGGTATGAAACCAAATTCATCTATCAGATATGCAAAATTGTTTACCATGTTTTCAATCAAATCAATCTTTTTCGAAACCTGCAGACCGAGCATCGTGAAATAACTGTCCCAGTAATAAATTTCTCTAAACCTTCCTCCGGGAACAACAAAAGAGTTCGGCAATTTTATGAGCGATCCTCCTGTTGCTATCGGTTGTTTGGTCAAAATATCCCAAAGAGCCTGAATATGTTCTTCAACCGATTTCGTTCTATCGCTCACAAATCCTGTGCTTTCATCCACCGGATATGCAAAATTCTTTTTGCAAAAATTTTCAAGCACAAAACCATTTTTTCCTTTTTCGCTACCATAATTTTTCAGTATTTCATCTACCGAAAATTTTGGAACGCAATCCGTGAAAAATTTTTGATCACTGAACACTTTTTGTTTCTGCACATCAACAAATAATTCTTCAAAATCTTCTATATATAATAGTGCGCTTGATTCCATACCTTTTACAATTGCACTCATACAAGTATATCATTCGCCAACTGAATGTGTTCCGATGATTTGCCCTTGATTTTATTGAACATGAAAAGTGCTATTGCCAAAATTGATATGGGGATCAAAGAAAAATAAAACGCATTGATGCCGCCAACTTCCTTAAATAAATATCCTGTAATGATAGATCCTAAAGTTCCCCCAATCGCTGAAAAAACTACTATCAAACCGCTCATTGCGCCATGCCTATATTTCGGTAATGCGCCCAGCACCAATGAATTTATCGCGGGGTAGATCGGCGCTAAAAATATACCTATAACAGGAAACACAAATGCAACCAACGGAACATCTTTAACAGAGTCGATGATTGGGGGGACTATGGTGGTTTTTGCTAAGTATAATGATATCAAAAGTATGCCCACAGCGCCAGCCAAACATCCCACTAAAACAGTAAGCCAATTTAATTTTCGCAAAAGAACGCCTGCTAAAAAACGCCCAAGTGCCATTGAACTCGGAAGGATACTTGTCCATATTATCGCAAGGCTTTCAGAAATATGTAGCACTTTTTTATTGAAAGTCGGTAACCAGTTCATTGTACTTTGTTCTATCAGCACATAAAAAAATGCGCACATAACAAATGAAATTACCAAAGGCAAAAAGATAAGCTTGAACATATCTGCAAGCTCTGAGGAAGATGATTCGCTTGGTTTTCTTTGGAGAACCGATTCATCGAGCGGGGCCGATAATAAAACCACAAAAGCAACCACGGCAAGTGCTCCAATTGCATAGTAGGCATGAAACCAATTTCCTGACGCAGGATCTTTTGCGAAATAAGCAAACAGAAAATAACCACTCAAAATGCCCACCATGAAAAAACTTTCAATAAAATTCATGATACTCAGGTGCTCTTTTTCTGAATTCGTGACGATGCCAATAGTTCCAAATACAGAAACCTTTGTTAGTCCAAAAGCAAATCCAGATATAGCACAAAGAACTTTTATTGCCCAGAAAAATTGAACGGAAGGTATGATGAAACATGCTACGGCAACAGACCCCAGCGCAATGAGCATTGATTTTTTATAGCCAATCCTTGAAATAAAAGCACCCACTATAAATGAAGCTACTGCGATGCTGATATCTTTGAAAGGATCGAGAAGCGCCGCTTGTGGTTCTGAAACTTTAAATGAAGTCTGTACTAAAAGAATAACAGTGCCAATGCTGTTCAATAAAATTGCGAACAGGAAGTAATTAAGAAAAATAGAGAATTTTATTCTGGATGTTGGCATGACAAGCAGTAGAGCTTAACCGTTTTAGTTTCAGCAATAAAATTGAATTTAATTTTGAAGATATTATTCATCTGTATTTACTTTTTTTTACACTGTATTAAGATATAATTACTATTTTTAAGAAAGAAACGGTTAATGCAATGAAAATAGAATACGAAGTAGTTCAACCAGATGAAGGCAGTTCTTTCCGACTTCTGCATACCAAAACCCAAGCTGAAGATTTTGCATGGGAATATCATTACCACCCAGAATATGAAATTGTTTGCGTGCTTCACGGCAGCGGCACAAGGCATGTTGGAAATCATTTTAGCAGTTATGAAAATGGTGATCTTGTCTTTTTAGGTCCGAATATGCCACATGCTGGTCTTGGTCTCAATTCGCACGGGCTACATGAGGAAATTGTTATTCAAGTAAAAGAAGATGTATTACATGGCTCCATTGTTTCGAGACCTGAAATGAGCGAAATAAAAAAATTATTGGAGAGCTCAAAGCATGGAATTTATTTTACGGGCACAACAAAAAAAGAAGTAACAAAAAAACTGCAAAAGCTTTTAAAGCTTCCTCCTTTTGAAAGGTTCATTCAGTTTATGTCGATACTACAAGCAATGGCTGTGTCAAAAGAATATGAACTGATAAATCCTACCACCGATCTTTCATTTCTTATTAAAAAACACAACGTAAGGCTTCAAAAGATTTTCACTTATATGGAACAACATTTCACTGAAGAAATAAACATTCATGATGTTGCAACTATAGTGAGTTTATCAGTTCCTGCATTTTGCAATTATTTTAAAAAAGTGATGAACTCGACGTTCACAGATTTCGTGAATCAATATCGCATTCAGAGAGCTTGTTTGTTGTTGCAACAAGAAAAAACAATTGCAGAAGTTTGTTTTGAATGTGGTTTTAACAACGTTGCTTACTTCAACAAAGTTTTTAAAAATCTTACAAAGAAGACACCTTCTGAATTCAAAAAAGAGACAGCAAAAAAAACATTTTTCGACCTGCCATTATAAATTTTTTTTAATACTGATATTGTTTGCAATAATTTTTTTCATTTATGAAAGATGTAACCACACTAAAAAAAATTTCGCAACTGCTCAATATCAGCATTTCAACTGTTTCGAGGGCGTTGAAAGATCATCCTGAAATTTCTAAAAGCACAAAGCAGCGCGTCAATGAAATGGCAGTAAAGCTTGAATATGTTCCTGATGCAAATGCCATTCAGCTTCGCACAAACAATAGCAAGATTTTAGGATTGATGGTGCCTTCTGTGTCTTATTATTTTTATGATTCTTTCATTGCGTCGATAGAAGAGGAATGCAGAAGAAATGGTTATTCGCTTTTAATACTTCAAACAGGCGATGATCCTGAAATGGAAATCACCAACCTTAAAATCTGCAGGCAGAACAGGATAACTGGTTTATTCATTTGTATTACCCCACATACAAAAGACATCAAAAGTTTTTTGAAGCTGAACGATTCAGGCGTTCCCGTTATTTTTTTTGATAAAGTACCTGCCTATGAAGCATGTAATAAAGTATGCCTCGCAGATGCTGAAGCTGCAAGAATTTCGGCAAAAACAATCCTGAATAAAAAAAAGAAAAAAGTGCTGGCTCTTTTTGGCGACATGCATTTATTAATAACACAAAAAAGATTATCTGCTTTCGCTGATACTTTCCAGGAAGAAAAAGCAAAATCGAAATTGGTAATCGCTCATGCACACGATGCTGAAGATGCAAAAAGAAAAACACTTGAAAATCTTTCATTAAAAAACAGACCTGATGCCATTTTTTGCATGAGCGATGAAATATTAACTGGCGCACTCAAAGCAATTCAATTGTTGAAATTAAAAATACCAGATGATGTGTCTGTAATCGCAATCAGCAATGGCTTCATCCCAAAATTATTTTACCCCGAAATAACTTATGTAGAAACAAGCGGACATAAACTTGGCAAGCTTGCATTTAACAGAATGATTGCTTGCATTGGCGGGAGTACTTTTGTTCAAACACTAATGCTTGAATCAGTGCTTGTGGAAGGCGGTTCTTTATAAATTTTTGAAAAAATATTTTATATAGAACGCAATTAATAATAAAATCTGACTTTTAGAAATCAATCCCAAACCATTTCTTTCTTTCCATCTTTTTGTATTTGTCGTAGTTAAATTTATACAGTTTGCCCGGCCTGTGCGGCACGTCTGTTTCATGTTCTTTTGTGTCTTCCAGCAAATCCATGGAAAAGAATTTTTTTCTAAAATTCCTTCTGTCAAGTTTCACACTCAAAATGGCTTCATATAAATTTTGCAATTCACGCAGCGAGAATTTTTTTGGCAAAAGGCTAAACCCAAGTGGATGTTCTTGAATGCGCTTCTGCAGCCATTCATAACAAGTTTCTAAAATTTTTTTATGATCAAATGCCATGTCTGTAATTGTGTTGAGACGATGCCAATGCAATTCATTGGCATGAATCTTTAACTGGTGATGTTGAATATTTATCAAAGAACAATATGCAATCGTGACAACTCTCGCCGCCGGATGTCTGCCCACTTCGCCAAATGCTTTCACTTCTTCAAGATATACATCATTCATCCCCGTTCTCTCTTGTAAAATTCTGTTTGCAGCTTGGTTCAAATCTTCGTGATTGTTCACCAAGTCACCAAGCAGAGACCATCTGTTCTCAAATTTTTCAAGATCAGATTTGATCAGCAACACTTTCAATTCGTTTTCATCAAAACCAAAAATCACACAGTCAACCGAGATGCCGATGATGCCATCGTGTTTCAGTTCTTCTAAAATTGTTTTGATCTTTTTTTGGCGGGTTGTCATAATTTTTTTGCACTCGTTTCGAACAAGGTTTTCAATAATCGTTTACGAATTTAATATTCTGTTCAAATTTATAATAACTATTTCGGGAAATGGTGAATGGGCAATGGTGAATTTGGACAGCTATACTATTTTTTGCATTTGGTAATTTTATGGCTTATTCACCATTGACCATTCACAATTCACACTTACATTTGAGCACCTAAAAAGCCTTTGCTATGTATTCACAACAAGAAACTGTTAAGCTCCAAAAACTCACTGATACATTACTTCAACAAACAAAAAGCAGTTCATTTAAAACCGATGAGCTAAACGAGTTGAGAGATGTTCTCCGTTTCCATGAATACAGATATTATATTTTGAACGATCCATTATTATCAGATTTTGAATATGACAGTTTATATAAACAGCTTGAAAAAATTGAAACTGAAAATCCTGATCTAATAATTTCCAGCTCGCCAACGCAACGCGTTGCAAAAGGACTCACAAAAGATTTCCCAACTGTTCAGCATTTGGTTCCCATGCTATCATTGGAAAATTCTTATGATGCTGAAGATCTTCTTGATTGGGATAGAAAAGCGAGAGAGCTTACAGATTTGGAAACCATTGAATATTGTGTGGAACCAAAATTTGATGGGGCAAGCATCTCGCTCATTTATGAAGATGATTTTTTAATCCGTGGCGCAACCCGTGGCGATGGCGTTGAAGGCGATGACATCACCACAAATATCAGGCAAATCCGATCTGTTCCGCTTTCAGCAAAGTTTTCTTCTTATGGAATTCAGCAAATAGAAATTCGTGGTGAGGTATTAATGACCAAAAAGAATTTCAAAAAATATAATGATCTGCTTGCCGAACAAAATCTGCCGCCGCTTGCCAACCCTCGAAATTCTGCAGCAGGCAGTTTGCGCATAAAAGATCCAAAAGAGGTGAGCCGGAGAAATCTCGAAGCCTTCTTATATCATGTCAGTTATTATACTAACACTGATGGACAACCGAACATCGATGGTCGAGGTTCGATGACCGATGACCGACATGAAACTACTAACATCGACCAACCGTCATCGACCAATGCTCTCCTCACGCATAGCGGATCACTTGAAATGCTCTGGAACCTTGGCTTTCGCAGCCCACAAAAAGAAAAAAAAGTGTTGAAAGGAATTCAGTCTGTTATTGATTATTGCCATGATTTTGAAAACATGCGCGATGATCTTCCTTATGAAATTGATGGGATGGTAATAAAAGTGAATGAAATTGCTTTGCAGGAAAAGATGGGGATGACAACTCATCACCCACGTTGGGCAATTGCTTTTAAATTCAAGGCAAGACAAGCAACCACAAAATTGAGAGGAGTAGAATTTCAAGTGGGAAGAACCGGTGCAGTAACCCCTGTTGCAAAGCTAGATCCTGTTGCCATTGGCGGTGTTACCGTTTCCAGCATTTCCATTCACAACGAAGAATACATCAAAGAAAAAGATCTCAAAATCAACGATAGTGTTTTGATTGAAAGAGCTGGCGATGTGATCCCTCAGATTGTAAAATCATTACCAGAATTAAGAACAGGCGATGAAAAAGAAATCACGTTTCCTAAACATTGTCCTGTTTGCAAAAGTGAATTAGCAAAAGAAGAAGAAGAAGCAGTTTGGCGATGTATTAATATTGAATGTCCGGCACAAGTTGTTGAGCGCATTATACATTTTGCAAGCAAAGATGCGATGGACATTAGAAGCTTTGGCGATGCGAATGTTCGCAAATTTTTTGAGCTTGGATTTTTGAAAGATATTCCGGGGATTTACGAATTGCCATTCGACAAAATCGGCACAATGGAAGGCTTTGGAGAAAAGAGCATCAGCAATTTGAAATCAGCAATCGAAGCTTCTAAACAACAACCTTTGCACCGACTCATATATGCACTCGGCATCAGGTTCGTGGGCGAAACAACTGGTAAAGTGCTTGCCAATGCGATTGATTATCTCCCCGATTTCAAAAATAAATCTTTGGAAGAATTGCAAAATCTGGAAGACATCGGACCGAAAGTAGCAGGCAGTATCTCTAAATTTTTTCAAGTGCCCGATAACATTATTATGTTGCAAAAGCTCGAAGAGCTCGGGCTTAATCTCAGAAGCTCACGAAATGCAGCAACACAAGGCGGTAACCTCGATGGTTATACGTTTTTGTTCACCGGCACACTTACTAAATTAAAACGAAGCGAAGCAGAAGAAATGGTTGAAAAAAATGGAGGCAAATTATTATCAGGCGTAAGCAGCAAACTGAGTTATTTAATTGTTGGCGAAGACGCAGGATCCAAATTAGAAAAAGCAAAAAAGATTACTTCTATAAAAATTTTATCGGAACAGGAGTTCATCCAGTTGATGAACGGCTAATATTTATTATCGTTTTGTGATCTTAATTCGAAATTCTTTTTCGTAACTTTATTCAAATTGCATTGCTATGCTTAAAAAAATCACTGGCGAAACATGGAAACCCCTTGAGTTCCCAGGCTGGAAACAGCTCAGAAAAAAATATGCATTATCATCTCACGGTCGCGTTGTAAGTTATTCTGAAGACATTCACGAAGACGGCAAATTGTTGAATGGCTCCGTTACGACGGGATACAAAACGCTCAACCTGCACCGCTCGGGAAGCAGCGGCACTTTGTACATCCATCGCGAAGTTGCACGTGCGTTCTTAAAAAAATCAACGCCGAAACACAAGTATGTTATTCATCACAATTATGACAAGCTTGACAACACGGCAAAAAATTTGAAATGGACAACGCTCGAAGAGATGATAGAGCATCAGCAGAAAAGCCCTGCAAAAGTTGCCTATAAAAAAGTGCAGGCAACAAGAACAAAAGGTCTAAAGCTTTCTTTGAACGATGTGAAAAGCATTAAAAAAACATTGGGCAGCAAAACTCGCATTACACCAATTAAAAAATTGGCTGAAAAATACGGTGTGAGCGAAATGACTTTATATCGCATCAAAAGCGGTGAAAATTGGGCAAGAGTAAAATAATATCCAACTAAAATAATTTGATGAGGAATTGAGAAATCAATTCCTTTTTTATTTCTGTAAATTGAACACCTAAATTTTATATTATGCTGCAACCGACGACGCTGAAGTTTTTAAAAGATTTAAAAAAGAACAACAACAAACCATGGTTCGATGCGAACCGAAATAAATATGAAGACGCAAAAAAAGATTTTGGGGAATTTATACAATCTGTTATTGACAAACATTCAAAAAAAGATGGCAGCATTAAGGAGCTGAAAGCAAAGGATTGTTTGTTCCGCATCAATCGCGATATACGTTTTGCAAAAGATAAAACTCCTTACAAAACGAATATGGGTGCAAGCATTAACCGCGGTGGAAAAAAATCGATTTATGCAGGTTATTATTTTCATTGCGAACCAGGTGAAAGTTTTGTTGGTGGAGGAATTTGGATCCCGATGCCGCCTGAATTAAAAAAAGTGAGACAAGAAATTGATTATAATCTGGATGAGTTCAAAAAAATTGTCAGCTCAAAAAAATTCAAATCTGTTTATGGAGAATTATATAAAGGCGAAGATGTAAGCCTCGTGAAAGTGCCGCAAGGCTTTGAAAAAGATAATCCGGCTGCTGATTATCTCAAACTAAAAAGTTTTTTGGCGATGAAAAAATTTACAGATACGGATATTGCTTCTAAAGATTTAGAAAAAAAAGTAGTCGAAGCATTTGATGCGCTGCAGCCGCTGGTTGAGTTTATTAATAAAGCACTGGCAGAATGAGAGGAATGGTCGTTGGGCGATGGCAGATGGTCGGGCTTATGATTGATTTTACATTATAAAACCGAATATCCATTGTTGATCATCGACTATCGAACAATTATCATGTTCGATTTTGTAATAGATCTTACATCATAAAGTCGAACATCTGCCATCGCTCATCGACTATCACTCTCACAGCAGTCCTTTCTCCACCAAATACTCCGCAATCTGTACAGCATTTGTTGCAGCGCCTTTGCGAAGGTTATCGCTCACGATCCAAAGGTTTAAAGTATTTGGTTGTGTTTCATCTCTTCTCAATCTTCCAACAAACACATCATCTTTTTCATGCGCATCTTTTGGCATTGGGTATTGCTGTGTTGAAGGATCATCAACAACAATAATACCAGGCGCATTGCTTAATAAACTTCTCACTTCATCCAAATCAAAATCATTTTCAAATTCAATGTTCACTGATTCACTATGACCGCCCATTACAGGAATACGAACAGTCGTTGCCGTTACACGGATTGAATCATCTCGCATAATTTTCTTCGTTTCTTTCACCATTTTCATTTCTTCTTTCGTGTAGCCATTCTCGAGAAACACATCAATCTGCGGGATCACATTCAGATCAATTGGATATTTATAAGCCATCTCGCCTTGAATGCCTTTCCGCTCATTCATTAATTGCGCAACAGCTTTCACGCCCGTGCCAGTAACACTTTGATAAGTTGACACCACAATTCTTTTCGCTTTATATTTTTTGTGCAAAGGGTTCAGCGCAACAACCATTTGAATGGTTGAGCAATTTGGGTTTGCAATAATCTTATCATCTTTCGTCAATGCATCCGCGTTGATTTCCGGCACTACCAATTTTTTTGTTTCGTCCATTCTCCATGCAGAAGAATTGTCAATAACAGTAATTCCTGCTGCTGCAAATTTTGGTGCCCACTCAAGCGAAGTTCCGCCACCCGCTGAAAATAAGGCTACATCTGGCTTTGCTGCGATTGCGTCTGTTGCGCTCACTACTTTGTATTTCTTTCCCTTGAATTCCACTTCCTTACCAATTGATTTTTCTGATGCAACCGGCAATAATTCCGTAACGGGAAAATTTCTTTCTGCTAATACCTGTAACATTTTGGTTCCAACCAATCCTGTGGCGCCCACAACTGCAACTTTCATTTTAGTTTATTTAGTGATAAAAATTTTACGATTTCTTGTCCCTACCATACTCTGTTTCTTATTCCCCTTTAGGGTAGGGGTACCAACTAAAAAGCCTTCCCGTATCTGGGAAGGCTCTTAATTATTTTGAACACAAAACAATCATGCGACTTCCCACTTAAAGAGTGTCTTACTTGTTTGCTTTGTATGTTTCTTAATCATCATTGGGCAGCAAAAATAATTAAGGAACAAGTTAATCCCAAATTTTTTATTTTTACTGTCTAAACCTTATTCTAATGATCAGACAACTAATTGCCTTTACAGCTCTTTTCGTTTTATGTAATTCTGCATTCGCACAAATAGCCAATCGCTACGATATTATTATTGATGAAATCTTTCCTGACCCAACTCCGACAGTTGGTTTGCCCGATGCAGAATTTATTGAACTAAAAAATATTTCATCAACAGCTTTCAATCTACGCAACTGGCAGATCAGCGATGGAACCAGCACGGCAACTATTAAGAAAGATTTCATTTTGCAGCCAGATAGTTTTGTGCTGATATGTTCAACATCTTCTGCACCATTATTTTCAAATTTCGGCGCAGCCATTGGTGTTACCAGTTTTCCTTCATTAAATAATGATGGCGATATTATCTATTTAAAATCTCCAGAAGGATTAGCGGTTCATGCAATTGCTTACGATAAAAGTTGGTACCAAAATGATATTAAAAGCGATGGCGGCTGGACTCTTGAAATGATCGACACCAAAAACCCATGCACCGGTTTTGGAAATTGGAAAGCAAGCACTAATCCAAAAGGCGGAACGCCCGGACAAAAAAATTCTGTTGATGGGATTAATAAAGATGAGCATGCCCCTGCCTTATTAAGAACTTACACAATCGACAGCACAACGATTGTTGCAGTGTTTGATAAAACCATTGATAGCACCGCCGCTTCATTGACACCCAATTATAACCTTGATAATAATGTTGGAAATCCATCTTCAGCAATTCCACAATCGCCATTGTTCACTGAAGTGATATTAAAATTATCAACGAAGCTGAGGGCAAACACAATCTATCAGCTTACTGCTAATAACATCACAGATTGCGGAGGAAATATTATTAATCCTACTTCCGTAAAGGCTGGATTGCCTCTTCAATCTGATACCAATGATATTGTTATCAACGAAATTCTTTTCAACCCAAAAGTTAACGGTTATGATTACGTGGAATTTTATAACAGAAGCAACAAAGTGATTGATATGAAACAATTATACGTTTCCACAAGAGATGCAACCAATGCATTGAAATCAATCACACAATTAAGTGCTGCTCCATTATTAATTTTTCCCGGAGATTATTATGTCATCACACAAAATAAATTATGGGTCGAACAAAATTATCTGGTGAAGAATCCTGAGAACATGATTGAACTATCATCTTTTCTTTCATTGCCAGATGATGATGGCATCGTGGTTTTGTTAAATCAAAACCAAACGGTAATTGACGAATTGCATTATACTCATAATTGGCAACTTGCATTGATCAGCAATGAAGATGGAATTGCACTCGAAAGAATTGATTATAATAAACCAACACAAAATCAAAATAACTGGACATCAGCCGCATCCACAGCGGGTTTTGGAACGCCCACTTATCAGAACTCAGAGTTCATGGCAAGTCCACAATCAAACAGTGAAATAACAATTTCGCCAAAAGTTTTTTCGCCTGATAATGATGGATATGAAGATTATTGCTTCATCAATTATCAAGTTGCAAATGCAGGGTTTCTTGCAAACATAAATATTTACGATGCCGCAGGAAGAGCTGTAAGAAATATTGCAAACAATTCAACGCTTGCACTAAACGGAGTTTTTAAATGGGATGGCTTGGATGATAAGCAACAAAAATTGCCTGTTGGTATTTACATTATCATCACTCAAATTTTTGATCTGAATGGAAAGACAAAACAATTTAAGAATGCGGTGACGTTGGCGAGAAGGCTATAAAATCATATTTAAATTAACTTATAATTTTTAAAAAATCTTTACATTTTATATTTAAGAGGTTTACATTTAATCTAACCTAAACCGGTTGAAGATGAAATATTTTATAATAATCATTACACTGCTTTCGTTAATCGTTATTAAATCTTCTGCACAAACAATCACTCCGCTAACCTTAACTTATCATCGAAAACTGCTGCATATCAAAGAATTACCTTTTAATAAGGTAATCGTATTTGACAACCGTTTTGATACTGCAAAAATTAAGATAAGAGAATATGGCGGCTATCCTTTGTATGTGATGAATTTTGATACGTCTTCTACAATCTCTATAAAAAAATATATTGAAACAGCTATTACTAATTTTCCGAAAAAAAATCAATTATTGTATATTAATATTAAGCAACTCAGGTTTGAAAATGTCTACCCAAGATTTTTGTTTTTTTCAGCAGATGCATATTTTAAAGTAAACGATCGCTTTAAAAAGATTGCGACAATTAAAAAAAGTTATGAAATCCATATGCATGGTTATGAAGACAGCTCTTATAGAAGGACAATTACAAGGGCTTTGAACGAACTTGTAGAGACTGTTAATATTAACTATTATAACCAAAATAATGACGAAAACAATGCTGATACCTTTGATACTTTCAATACAAATGTTATGAATGAATGGAAAAATTTCCCTATTATTATTCAAAATATTTATACAAATGGCGTGTTTGAAACCTTCGATGATTTTAAAAATAATGTAATTACGCCATTAAGTTTTTCAATGCAAATGAATACCGATAGTATATTTTTCAGAAATTTTTCAGAAAACAGCAGATACTATAATAAATCACGCAATCAATACAAACACATGTATGCGGTTAGTTATAACAATAGTCTGTATATCCCAACAATTGGCAGATATTTTTTAGCTTTAAATAAAATAAATAATACTTTCTATTTTAATGTACCATATTCTTTGCCAAATATGTATTCTATCGTTTCTGAAAGATTGTTAAAGACACCAAATGTTACCAGTAATCAATTGACATCCTCTGCCAATCCTTATATTGCTTTAATTGGAGGGGCAGTAGGTATTGCAAAACAAATTAAAGTGGATAAACAAGTTCGGTCAGAAAAGCAGGAAATCATTAATAAAGGATTGGTAAGAGGAGATTTGCGAACTTGCTTTTTAGACATGGATACCGGAGACATAATTTATTATTGAAACATTGATTTTAAAGATAAAATTAATGGATAGCAAATACGAAATCATTATTTACTGGAGCAAAGAAGATGAAGGATATATTGCTGAAGTACCGGAGTTAGCAGGCTGTATGGCAGATGGAAATTCTTATGCGGAAGCTTTACAAAATGTAGAAGTCATCATTGCTGAATGGATTGAAACTGCGAAATTATCTGGTAAATCAATCCCTGAACCAAAAGGAAAATTGATGTATGCATAGAAATACCTGTTAGGTTTTGAAAACCTAACAGGTATTTTACAATCACACCAATGAAATATCAAAATTCACCAGTTGCACAAACTGTTGAATCCTTTCATCAATATCTGCTTTTGTAATTTCTCTCAATTTTTGAGTGCCGAATTTCTCCACACAAAAACTTGCCATGGCACTGCCAACAATAATCGCCGTCTTCATGTTCTCAAATGAAATGTCTTTCATCTTTGCGAGATGACCGATAAAGCCCCCTGCAAAAGTATCACCGGCTCCCGTTGGATCAAACACTTCTTCTAATGGCAATGCTGGCGCGAAGAAAACCTGACTACCATGAAATAACAATGCACCATGTTCACCCTTTTTAATGATCAGATATTTTGGCCCCATTTTTGAAATCGCTGCAGCAGCTTTCACCAATGAATATTCTCCGCTCAATTGCCTTGCTTCGCTATCGTTCACCAACAACACATCAACTTTAGCAATCACTTTTTTCAAATCATCCAAAGCAATGTCCATCCAAAAATTCATGGTGTCCATCGCAATCAATTTCGGTTTATTTTTTAATTGCTCGATCACGCTCAATTGCACGGACGGTGCCAGATTTCCTAACATTAAAAATTCACAATCCTGATAACTGTCTGGCACAACGGGCTCAAATGTTCCAAGTACATTTAACTCTGTAACAAGTGTATCACGTGTGTTCATGTCCATGTGGTAACGACCTGACCAATAAAACGATTTCTCATTTTCTTTAACCTGAACTCCTTCCAAAGCCACGCCACGAGCGGATAAAGCGGCAAGCTCTTCTTTCGGGAAATCGCCGCCCACCACAGAAATTTGTTTTATAGATGTGAAATTGCTTGCGCACCATGCTATATAAGTGGCAGCGCCACCAACAATTTTATTGCTTTTTCCAAAAGGCGTTTCAATATCATCGAACGCCATAGAACCAACCACAATTAATGACATAATTGAATTTTGTTTTATTAAAAAAATCGCACAAACCTACATGAATTTTATTGTTACTGCAACCATCAGTTTTCTAATCCTAACACTTGTTAGTTTTCTTTATTTTTGAATTTCATTAATGAGTTCGAGTTAAAAACTTTCTCACAGATTTCTCGGATTCACACAGATAAAGCGCTACATGTCATCTGTGAAATCTGAAAAATCTGTGAGAAACTGAAATGGCAAAAATTCAAAGCAAAAAAAACAGCACCAAAAAAGAAATCATTATTGAAAAAGCTGCTGGGCTTTTTAAAGAAAAAGGCTATGGCGCTGCATCCATGCGCGATATTGCAGAAACGGTAGGTGTAGAAGCAGCGAGCTTATATAACCATATCCAATCGAAAGCTGAGATATTGCAGGCAATATGTTTTAAAGTGGCGAATGAATTTATTTCTCATTTGGAAGAAGTAGAAAGAAATTCTGAGCCTACACTAAAAAAAATGGAGACTATCATCCGCGTTCATATTAGGATGATGCTGGAACAATATGAATATGTTTATATCTCTGATCATGAATGGCGACATTTACCAGAGCCTTATCTTTCTAATTTTTTGAACCAAAGAAGAAGCTATCGCAAAAGATTAAGTGATATTATTGAAGAAGGAATCAATAAAAATGAAATGAAAAATATTGAACCTTATGTTGCAGTGCTCACTATTTTATCAGCCATCAGCGGCATTGAATCATGGCAGCGATCGCGCAAAAGCACCAGCGCTGAAACGCTGGAAGCTAATATGGTAAAGTATTTGATTGAAGGATTGAAAAAGTAGTTGAGAAGTCGGGAAGTCAGAAAGACCAAAAGTCGGAAAGAAAGTGAAGCAGAAATTCGAGTTTATAATAAACCTTAGAGAAAAATAATGTTTGAATAAAAACGAAAATCATTTATAAGAAAACTTACGGAGAAGCAACCACAAACTGAAAACTACAAACTACAAACTTCATTGTCAACTCATTTTCATAAACTAACGATTAAGGACATACGAAATGAAACACCTGAATGTGTTTCAATCGCATTTCATGTTCCAGATGAATTAAAAGAAGCATTTAAATTCGTTCATGGGCAAAATATTACCATCAGAACAAATATCAATAATGAAGAAATCCGTCGCTCCTATTCTATTTGTAGCAGTCCTTTGGAAAATGAGTTGCGCGTTGCCGTTAAAAAAATTGCTGACGGAAAATTTTCTGCTTATACTGACACACTGAAAAAAACTGATGAACTGGAAGTGCTTCCGCCGACAGGAAAATTTTACACACAATTAAATCCATCAAACAAAAAAAAATACATTGCCTTCGCTGCGGGCAGTGGAATTACCCCGATTATTTCCATCATCAAAACAACACTTGCTGCTGAACCACAAAGCAGCTTTACATTAATATACGGAAACAAAAACCGCAGCTCTATTATTTTCAAAGAAGAACTGGAAGCCATCAAGAATAAATTTATGAGCCGTTTTGTTCTTCATCATATCCTTAGTCGCGAAAAAACAGACGCACCAATTAATAATGGAAGAATAAATGCTGATAAATGTGATGAGATTAATGACAAATTAATTGATATAAAAAATGCTGATGAGTTTTTTATTTGCGGACCGGAGCAAATGATTTTTTCTGTAAAAGATTGGCTCGAAAAAAATGAGATTGATAAAAAGAAAATTCATTTTGAATTATTTACTGTTCCAGGTCAGCAATCTCCAATTCACCATTCACCATTCACCATTCACCCAAAAATTTTCGAAGGCAAAACAAGCGAAGTAACTATCAAGCTTGATGGCATTTCATTCAGCTTCGATCTACTTTATGATGCCGAACCAATTTTAGATGCTGCTCTGAAACAAGGCGCAGACCTGCCTTTCGCTTGCAAAGGCGGCGTGTGCAGCACTTGCAGAGCAAAGCTTATTGAAGGCAAAGTTGAAATGGAACACAACTATGCATTAGAACCTGATGAACTTGAAAAAGGTTTTATATTAACTTGTCAATCGCATCCGCGAACAGAAAAAGTGGTGATTGATTTTGATGTGAAATGACATCCTTTTGCAACCTTTACTTTTCCATCACTTCAAAAACTTTCCACATTAATATTGATGGCTATAGCTTTTACCTTTAAAAAAATCTCTCAATTTATATAAGTATAGGTGCGAAGAAGAGTAGTTGGCCCGCTAACAATTTTTTCAGTTGCCACTCTGCCATGGCTATCAAAAGTATAGGTAAATGGATAACTGACTCCATTTATGCCTTCTGACTGGATCAGGTTTTTATCATCTGTTCCTAAAAATGTGCGCCCGAATTTTAAGGTGTTTGGACTGCCGTTAAACGTGAATGAATAGCTAGTCGTTGTACCACCCGAAGTAGTTTGAACTGTACTAACAATATTGCTACTGGATATGGTATTCACGGTTGAAGCACCGTCAGGATTAGTTTCATTTGTCATATATCCATCACCATCATAAGTGAATGTATTGCCCTGGTTGTCTGATGCCGCATATCCGGCATTATTGAGTGTATAAATTGTTGTTGTTGTCCCCTGCGTTTGGGTTACAGTTCCTGTGCCATAAGTATAACTAGTGGTGGGAGTGCCATCCGAAATCTGTTCTTGTGTCACACGATTCTGCCCATCGTAAGTGAAAGTATAAGTAGTGCTTGCGCCCGTTGCGCTATTTGTGTTCACGAAATTTGCTACAAGATCGCTCACACTAGTACTGCCACCACCACCACTGCTATTGCCCGATGATGAAGATTTTGAACAGCCGCCAAATAAAAAGAAACATAATAAAATGAAAGCTTGCAAAATATAAAATCTCTTTTTCATAACCTTAGTTTTTTGAACAGTTAAAAGATTGGGGTTGCTGACGATGATATTTAGTTTAAGTCGGCAAACACCGCTAAAACCATTTTTTCATTCGCAAAAATCTTGTGACATTTCAGATGATTCAATACATAATTTGTAGTATAAAACAGTAAATGCTTATTCGGTCATCATAATGAAGAATATCATCGTCGTTTTTTCTCATTTGCTGCTGTTTTATTTTCTACGTAACTTTTAATGCCTTTATTAGTTCTTGCGAATGAGAAAAAAATTTACAATCTGCATTCTTCTCATGCTAAGCATCGCCATATTTTCCGATGCCCAACCACTAAGGCGATTAAACAACTCTTCATACAATGTGAACGATGGATTACTGCAAAGCCATGTAATGGATATGGGTTTCGATGCCGCAGGATTTATGTGGCTGAGTTTTGAAACAGGTCTTCAGCGTTATGATGGACACAACTTTATCAATATCCCCATTCAAAGCGGGCTACCAGATAACCAATACATTGCTTTTTCAAAAAGCAAGAATGGGTTATTATGGATGTTTCACTCAAAAGGAGTCAGTGTTTATAATAGTCTTACGAATAAGTTTACGCTGGTTTATAATTACGTTTCAAAAAATGTTGCGCCTGATCTGTATCCGATATACGAAGATGAAGGCATCGTTTATTTTTATAGCGCAGATGGTATGATCAATGGCATCAATGAAACTACTTTAAAGGTTGAAAGCAGAAATAAATTTCCTTTTACAGCTTATGCTGCAGATGTAGGAGCTACTTTCAGAAGTTCGGCGTTGCCTTCAAAACATGAAGTGGCAATTTGTTTTGATCGATTGAATCTTGTGATTTGGGATCTAAAAAAAGGAGCCGCTGTTAAAATCATCCATTTGCCCACGTCCAAAGGCGTTTCGGGAAATGAGTTTTATGTTGTTGATGACCATACATGTCTTTATTTCATTGATGGGCACTTGAACCTCTACGATTTTCAAAAAGAAACCCATACAACTTTTATCAAAAATGGGCAGCGCAAACAAATTATTGAGGTTGCTGCATTTCAACATATAAACAATACTAAACTGTTATTGGCTATCAACAATGACTTGTATCTATTCGACACCGAAACAATGCAGCCGCTTGAGCATTTCGTCAATTTTCAAAACCAGCCTTTTTCTCATTTTCCTATTCAATACATACGATTTGATGATTTTGGCAATATTTATCTGCTTACACGTAATGAAGGGTTTGTAAAATTGCTTGCGTCCACTTTCCCTATCAGTTATTATGGATCGCCGCAAAAGGAATCAAATTTTGTTGCGAGTATGGAGGTTGATAAAAAAAATAACCGCCTGTTGGTAGGTGCCTTAGATGGAGGGTTACTTGTTTTTGACACTTTGCAACAGTTGCAAAAACATATTACTCAACTCGGGGATTTGCAAAAGTCTGGCCCACTTACCATTGCAGGGATCATTCATTTCAGGAACGATGAGTATCTTTTGTTTCCAAGGTTCAATTTGTATTGCGTGTTGTGGAATGCAACAAATGGAAGGATGAAAAAAATTCTTCTGAAAACTGAAACAGCCAATCATCAATTCAAGTTGAACAGATCTTTCTCAGTTGCATACTACTACGCGAAAGTGGAATTAGACAGCACAAAAGATCTGATAGCAATTGATGAAAATTTTTATGAAGTTACGTTTGGATCTCGTGTTCCTGAAGTAAGGATAATTCATCATCCTTATCGAACGAAAGGATTATGCCTTTATCAGGATAATATTTTGACGGGCGCAGCAGAAACTCTTCAATTTCTAAATCGAAAAAATTATTCCGTTGTAAAAGAAATTCATGTTCCTGATTGCGGCGAAATTCGATGCATAATCGCACATGATAATTTCATTTATGCGGGTTGCAACCGTGGATTGTTTAAATTGAACAGTGAAGGGAAAATAATATCTTCTCTCACAAAAGCAAATGGATTGTCCGATGATTATATATACGCCATTGCAATAGACAGCAGCGAAAACATTTGGTGCAGCACCAACAAAGGGATTGTTAGGATAGGAACAAACAACAGCCTTCTTCAGCTAAAAAAAGAAGATGGCCTTCAGGAAAATGAATTTAACACCAATGTGGTTGATCAAGAAAAAGATGGTGAACTGTTTTTTGGAGGTGTGAATGGAATCAACAGTTTTTACCCGTCGCAAATAACCAGTATAAATGATTCTCCTAGAGTGGTGCTTACAAATATTAAAGTGAATGATGAAGAAACTTTTAAAGACACAGCTATATGGAATATGCAAAAACTATCCCTGCCTTATACCAACAATAATTTGTATTTTGAATTTACCGCACAGGGAAAAAGAAACCCTGAACAATACCTATATCAATACAAAATTTTAGATGTAGATAAGAATTGGGTACAAAATGGAGAAGTAAGAAGTGCAAGATATGTGCTCCCACCTGGAAAATATTTCTTTCAACTATATGCAGGTAAGTTGTATAATAATGATCCAAAAAATATTAAAACAATTGAAATTATTATCACGCCTCCTTTTTGGCAAACTTGGTGGTTTAAAATGATAGCAGTCATTGCTGCGATTGCTTTTATCCTCATTCCAATATGGCAATATAATCGCCAGCTATATATAAAAAAATTGAGAGAGATGCAGGTTCAACATGAAATTCAACATGAACGTGAGCGGATCAGCCGCGATCTTCATGATAATTTAGGAGCCTACGCAGCAGCCATTTCTGTAAATGTGAGCAAGGTGAAAGATGATACCCATGCTTCTAAAATGATGGAAGAACTACAACACAATTCTCAGGCGATTGTAACGCAATTAAACGATACGATCTGGGCATTGAACCGTGAAGAAATTTCATTAACTGCAATCAGCGACAGGTTCAAAATATTTTTACAAAAAATTCAGCCGAGCTATCAGCAAATAATTTTTAGTATTCAAGAAGCTATTGCTACAGATGTAAATCTGTC
The DNA here is from genome assembly GCA_903927975.1 of uncultured Bacteroidota bacterium. Lineage (GTDB taxonomy): Bacteria > Bacteroidota > Bacteroidia > Chitinophagales > Chitinophagaceae > Puia. Next base: position 20,779 of record CAIYPC010000646.1, read on the forward strand.
GCCAGCCAACGCATTGCATTTATTTAGAATCATGCAGGAAGCAGTCAATAATGCTGCTCGCCACAGCAATTGCAATCATATCAATATTTCTATTGAAAGCAATTCAATCTGTTTGGTAAGCATAACAGATGATGGGGATGGGATAAAAAATGAAGCAAAAAAAAGTTCAGGGAACGGACTGAAAAATATTAAGTTAAGAGCTTCAGAAGCAGGATGGGATATTAAGTGGGAAGATCAAAAACCGCATGGCACAAAATTCCTGATTGGTTTGAAAGCCGAGGGCGTACTATAAATTGATTATTGTATGGTGATAATCGTTGGTTCAACTTAGCAAAATGCAAGAGACAGATATTATAAGAATCGCTTTCGTTGAAGACAACCCTGTGAACAGAAATACATTCAGGCAAAACGTTCAAGGACATGCCAAATGGAAAATTGCTTTTATTGCAACAAACGGAAGCGAATGTCTTGCAGAATTAAAAGGCATGCCTTCATCGCTATTGCCGCATATTATTTTTATGGATATTGAAATGCCTTTGCTCAATGGCATCGAGACGATTGCCATTGCGAAGTCAATCTATCCGGATATTCATTTTATAGTGTTGACCATTTTCGATGATGATGAAAAAATTTTTGAAGCCATTAAAGCTGGGGCATCAGGATATTTATTAAAGCATGAAACACTATCAGGCGTAGAAGATGCAATTACAACTGTGTTTGAACACCAAGGAGCGCCTATGAGCCCAGCCATTGCACGAAAAGCGCTGCAACTTTTAAGCAAAGCTCCGGCAATGGATGAAAAAAAGAAATCATCCCCACTGCCCGAAATTATTACTGAAAGAGAAAAAGAAATTTTAGAGCACACTGTTATTGGAAAAGATGCAAAACAAATTGCGGTCATATTAAATATCAGCGTTCTCACCGTGCGAAAACACATTGCCAATATTTATGAAAAACTACAAGTTCAATCAAAAGCTCAGATCATACAAATTGCACGCAAAAACAATTGGTATAAATTCTAAAACTAAAGAACCAGTGTAGCAATTGAATGCGGCAACGCAGTAACATCGGCAGCTTTGCCCGCAATCCATAATTTGTAAGGAATTTTTTTGTCGGATTGGTTCATCACAACAACAACAAGTTTTCCATCTCCATTCATAAAAGCAGTTGTTAAAAATTGACTTCTGCTTGATGCACTTATTACTCTTTTTGCAGCAGGCTTTATGAATTTTGAGAAATGACCGATATAATAATATGAATTCGTGTAAATCAATTTCCCTGTTTTGGTATCTGCATGAATGGGAGCATAGCAAAAATTCCCAACATGGTTTGGTCCACCTGTTTCATCTAATAACAAATTCCAATCTGTCCAACCAACAGTGCCGTTATTAAAATCATTTATCATGCTTCTTCCATAACGTTCGCCTAATGACCAATTATTAATATTCTCAATTTTAAATTTATCATTGCAGCCTTCAGTAAAAATCAAATTTTTGTCGGGAAAAGATTCATGAACCTTTCCTACATTCTCAAACATCTGGGTTCCGCCACTCCAATCTTCATACCAATGGAAACCAATGCCCCATGCATATTTCGCGGCTTCTGGATCATTAAATATGGTAGTTGCACGCTGATATAATAAATCACGATTGTGATCCCAAACTATAATTTTTTTATCGCTCAGTCCTTCTTTTGCAAATGTTGGCCCAAGATTATTTTTCAAAAAATCTCTTTCATTTTCTGCACTATAAACACAAGATTCCCATGTCTGCGTTGCCATTGGTTCATTCTGAATACTTGCTCCCCAAATAGGGATGCCCTCGGCTTCATACGCTTTAATAAATTTCACATAATAGTTTGCCCATGACTGATAATATTCTGGTTTCAGTTTTCCGCCGTGAAGCATATTATTATTAGTTTTCATCCACGCTGGTGGGCTCCATGGGCTACAGAACAAAGTGAGCTTGCCACCGGCAGCAGCAATAGCTTGCTTGATAAAAGGGATGCGAAATTTTTTATCGTGATCAATGGAGAATGATTTTAGGGTACTGTCATTGTCAGTAACATAAGTGTAACTGTCGCTCGAAAAATCACAACTGTGAATATTGGTTCTGCCAAAAGTGTAGCCAATACCTTTTTGTGGATCATAATAAGCAGATAAAAATTCCTGCTGTTTTTCTTTGGAAAGCTTTGCAAAAATTTCAGCCGAAGCATCTGTCAATGCTCCACCAATACCTAATAAAGATTGAAAAGATTTGGAAGGATCCACAAATACGCAAACTTCTGTTTCTACTGGTTGCGGCAAATCTTTAAAAAATAAAGTATCGGTGATGGACAACCGAAGATTGGTGCTGTCGGCTGTTGTATAAACAATCACCTTCTTTCCATCTGTGCTAAAAGTTTGTGCCGAATTTGAAACTGTTGGATCATTTTTTTCAGTTGGCTGATTGCAGGAAAATGCACTATTAATAATTAAAGCAGCAATAATTATCTTTTTCATGTAGCAAGTTTTGGATGAATAAATTTAATGCATTAAACAAATTAGCGGGCAGAAAATTACCACACATAAGTGCCGACAGAACCTCCCTGCAATACAGTTGTAACCCATTTTCCATTGGCACGGATATTAAACCCAGCCTGAGCCTGACCATCATTTTCAACAATCAACACTTTTTGTCCGTTGGGAGTCATAAAAGCAACGTTCTGTAAGTTGCCGGTTATATTGCTGGCTATGCGCACGGAGCCTGCTGGAACAAATTTAGAAGCATGTGCGATAATATAATATCCCACATTTCTGCTGGTAACAGAGCCGCTAATTGTTACAGCGCCTTTACAAGTGCTGCAACCGCCCACCGTGTGCGGACCATAAGAAGCATCATTAGCAAGATTCCACTCCAATGCATTCCTGCTCCAGTTTCGTGTTGATCCAATCACTACATTTTTTAAGTGCCATTGCAAATCGCCTCCAAAATTGCCAGTTGAAGCGGTGTATTGCTCGGTGAAATAAAGTTGCTTATCAGGATATGAATTGTGAACCTGCGACAATGCACTGATATCGCCCGCATATAAATGAAATGCAGATCCATTTACAAAAGCACTTGCAGTTGCATCACTTAAAATAGTTGTTGGATAACCTGGCTGGTCGCAATTATGGTCATACACAATAATTTTTGTGCTGATGCCCGCAGCCTGAAAAGCAGGACCAAGACTATTCTTTATGAAATTCGCCTGATCCGTTGCCACCATATACAAACTTGGATTATTACCCGGGTTAAGCGGTTCGTTTTGAGGAGTGATTGCATCGATTGTAATACCCAACGCTTTCATTTGCTGAATATATTTTACAAAATATTGTGCATACACATTATAATAAGATGATAGCAAGCTTCCTCCAATTGAAGAATCATTGTCTTTCATCCAAAGCGGTGCGCTCCATGGTGTAGCAATAATTTTTATTGAAGGGTTGATCAAAAGAATTTGCTTTAATAGCGGTATCAGATCTGTTGTGTCTGGTGCAAGGCTGAAATTATTCAGGTTGGTATCGATTTGTCCCGCAGGCATATCATCATAGCTAAAAACGGAAGCAGTCATATCAGAAGCACCGATTGAAATGCGCAAATAACTAATGCCAATTGAAGTGCTGCCATTTCCAAACAATTCCGTTAGCAATGCGGCTTTTGTACCGGCACTCATTTGATCAATAACATAAGCGCTTCCACCAGTCAATGTAAAACCAAAGCCATCTATTGTTTGAAAAGTTTGTGTGCTGTCAACATCAATAAACGGATATGTGTTGCTATTGGGATCAATAGAAAGCGCTACAGTTTGCTTCTGCAGCAGCAGCGATTGATCGCCGTTCGTGATCCAATAATTAATATTTGGGATTGGTGTATTTGCTGGTGGTGGCGTTGTGCCACCGCTGCTATTAGATGAACTTGTTTTTTTTGAACATGCAGATGTTGCAAACAACATGGAGCATATAATAATCCCTGAAACAAATAAAACCTTTAATGAGAAAGTCGCTGAGTTTGTTGTAGTCATAAATCACAATCGTTCTTTAATAATGCTTTGAGTTCGTAAAATTATTCAAATCATTTCATAACATGCAGGAAGCTTAAAATTTATCGGCAACTATTTTTTGATAAGATCTCAAAACATAAAATCTATTATATATTAAGGATGCGACTATTTTTTGAGATTCATTAGTTTCTTTCAAAATAAAAGAGGCTGCTAATAGCAGCCTCTTTATGTTCGCGCAGCCTTTTTTGCCTGAATGCTGCGCTAGCTAAAATTAGTAAAATTTTTCTAATATCGTACATATCAAAAAATTAATTACCTCAAATTTGGTACAAATTATTGTTCGTAGTATTTATTGTTACAATACTAACGCTTGTTAGCATTTTTGAAGAAAAAACTTAACTTTGAAAAGCAAATTTTATACATGCATAACCAGGAAGAAGAAAAAATATTTCTCGATAAGATAGATAAGGAAATAAAAATTGAACCGAAAGATTGGATGCCGGAGCAATATCGCAAAACGCTTATCAGACAAATATCCCAGCATGCGCATAGTGAAATCGTGGGCATGTTGCCGGAAGCAAATTGGATAACAAGGGCGCCATCACTAAGAAGAAAAGCAACACTAATCGCTAAAGTGCAGGACGAAGCAGGTCACGGACTTTATTTATATTCCGCTGCTGAAACAATGAACATTTCTAGAGATGAAATGATTGAACAACTACATTCAGGCAAAGCAAAATATTCTTCAATATTCAATTACCCAACATTATCGTGGGCCGATATGGGCGCTATCGGATGGCTCGTGGATGGGGCAGCGATCATGAACCAGGTTCCATTATGCAGATGCAGTTACGGACCTTATGCAAGAGCGATGATCCGCATTTGCAAAGAAGAAAGCTTTCATCAACGTCAGGGCTTTGAAATTTTATTAACGCTTAGCAAAGGATCGGAAGCACAAAAACAAATGGCGCAGGATTCCATTAATCGCTGGTGGTGGCCAAGCATTATGATGTTCGGGCCAAATGATGATGCATCACCTCACAGCAAACAAAGCATGGCATGGAAAATAAAACGTTTCAGCAATGATGAATTAAGACAAAAATTTATTGATGTATGCGCAGAGCAAGTAAAAATATTAGGTCTCACATTGCCAGATGAAAAGCTGAAATGGAATGAAGAAAGAAAGCATTATGATTTTGGTGAAATCAATTGGGAAGAATTTTGGAACGTGGTGAATGGCAACGGACCTTGCAATAAAGAAAGATTGGCAGCAAGAGTGAAAGCGCATGAAGACGGTGCTTGGGTAAGAGAAGCAGCAGCGGCACATGCAAAGAAAAACCCCCGACCCCTAAAGGGGAGACTAGCAACAGTATGAGCAAAAAATAATCTCTAAATTTTTATATTCACTGATCAAGAATTATGGAAGAACAAAATTCTATTTCAAACGATGATGGAAACAACTCCCCTTCAGGGGCAAGGGGCAATGAATGGCCTTTATGGGAAATTTTTATAAGAAGTAAAAATGGGCTTGACCACAAACACGCTGGCAGCCTTCATGCAGCAGATGCAGAAATGGCGATTGAAAATGCAAGAGATGTTTATACCAGAAGAATGGAAGGCGTCAGCATCTGGGCAGTTGAATCAAAATATATTCACGCTTCAAATCCTGATGAGGCGTCGTCTCTTTATGATCCCGCAAACGATAAACTATATAGGCATCCGACTTTTTATGATCTCCCAGATGAGCTGAGGAATATGTAATCATTGCAGAGAAAAGATTTTATGAACGAACTCATTAATTACACATTACAATTAGCCGACAATTCTCTCATCCTCGGTCATCGCAACAGCGAGTGGACCGGGCATGGACCGATATTGGAACAGGACATTGCAATTTCAAATATTGTGTTGGATTTGATTGGACAGGCAAGAAATTTTTATCAATATGCTGCTGTTTTGATCAACAATTCAACCAATCAACAATTCAACCAATCAACAACAGAAGACACGCTCGCGTATCTACGAAATGAAAATGAATTTAAAAATTGTTTACTTGTTGAGCAACCAAATGGCGATTGGGCCAAAACAATTTTGCGGCAGTTTTTTTTTAGTGCTTATCAGTTTTATTTATATCAGCATTTGCAAAACAGCAATGATGAAACAATTGCTGCCATCGCAGAAAAATCATTGAAAGAAGTTACTTATCATTTACGATGGAGCAGCGAATGGATAATAAGATTGGGTGATGGAACAGAAGAAAGCAATTCACGAATGCAAAAAGCAATTGATGATTTGTGGATGTATACAGATGAATTTTTTGAAGCTTCGAGCTATGAGCTTTTTGCAGCGAACGAAGGATTTGGAGCAGGTGTTTCATTATTAAAAAAAGATTGGATGAAAAAAGTAAAAGATGTTTTTGATGAGGCTACGCTTTCAGTTCCTGCTGAATTAAAACAACAGATAAAATGGTTTGGGAAAGAGGGAAAACATTCAGAGCATCTCGGATATATATTAACAGAAATGCAATTTCTGCAGAGAGAATATCCGAATAGTATTTGGTAAAGGCGGACTAAGAACGAAGCTTCAAGGCACAAGAATCAGTTCAATCAGGCAAATAAGGTTAAAATCGTGGTTCATACAATGAACGAAATAAAACACCATACTATCAATTCACCAAATACAAAAAGCATTTGGAAAATTTTGGAATCAATTCCAGATCCAGAAGTTCCGGTGCTTTCCATAATTGATTTAGGGATCGTGAGAGATGTAAAAATAAATAATGAGGAATTTGAAGTTATTATCACTCCAACATACAGCGGCTGCCCTGCAATGGATATGATAAAAATGAATATCAGGATGGTTTTGCTGGAGCATGGTTTTCAAAATATAAAAATCACATCAGTACTTTCACCCGCATGGACAACCGATTGGATGAGCGAGGCTGGAAAACAAAAATTAAAAGCATTCGGTATTGCACCACCGACAGCCAAGCAACAAGTTTGTCACACAGAATTATTTCACGATGGGGAAGCTATTCAATGCCCGAGATGCAATTCTTACAACACAAGATTAATAAGCCAGTTTGGTTCCACCGCATGCAAAGCATTGTATCAATGCAATGATTGCAAAGAACCATTCGATTATTTTAAATGTCATTAGCCCCTTACCCCTAAAGGGGATTGTTTAACTTCGTAAGAACTATTCATCTCTATATGTCTTCCATTCTTTTCGAAATAAAAAATTCAGTTGCTGTTATCACGCTCAACCGACCGGAAAAATTTAATTCTTTCAATTCTGAAATGGCATTGCTGTTTCAAAAAATTTTGGATGATTGTGCATCAGATAAAAATATCCGCTGCATTTATTTAACCGGAAATGGAAAAGCATTTACTGCGGGGCAAGATCTAAGCGAGCTCACTCAAGAAAATCCACCAAGCTTCGATAAAATACTTTCTGAATATTATAATCCGATTGTTGCAAGAATTAGGAATATAGAAAAACCAATTGTCTGTGCCGTAAATGGCGTTGCCGCAGGCGCTGGTGCAAATATTGCATTGTGCTGCGACGTAGTCGTAACAAGTAGTTCAGCATCTTTTATTCAGGCATTTTCAAAAATTGGTTTGATACCAGATAGCGGCGGCACATTTATTTTACCGAGATTAATAGGCTTTCAAAAAGCATCAGCGATCATGATGCTCGGCGATAAAATAAGCGCAGCAGAAGCAGAAAAAATGGGAATGGTTTATAAAATATTCCCTGATGAAATATTTGCAGAAGAATCTATAAAAATTGCAATCACACTTTCCCAAATGCCAACAAAAGGTTTGGCTTTAACGAAAGAAGCATTGAACAGATCGTTCAATAATTCTTTTGAAGAGCAATTAAAAACCGAAGACGAATTACAATTTGAAGCTGCACACACTTCTGATTATAGCGAAGGCGTGAAAGCATTTTTGGAGAAACGTGCGCCGATTTTCAGAGGAGAGTGATGTTGATTGGTTGAATAGTTGATTTCGTAATTTGCGAATTGACTACAAAAAGCAATCAACATTTCAACTCAATCAACTACCCAACCCATTATTTCTAAAAGACAAAATCATGACCACACAGGATCAACTTGCAAAAAAAGCTGTTGACAAAATGATGGAGCTAGATTATTTCAGCCAATGGATGGGCGTTGAAGTAATTGAAATAAAACAATATTACAGCAAAATAAAAATGCAGCTTCGCCACGAGATGATGAACGGATTTGGCATTGCACATGGTGGTGTCACGTTCGCATTAGCTGATAGCGCATTTGCTTTTGCTTGCAACAGCGATGGCAAAATCACTGTTGCGTTGGATGTATCAATTTCATTTCCCAAAGCTGGTAAAGAAGGTGATGTGCTCACTGCAGAAGCAAAACAAATCAGCAAGACAAACAAAACTGGTTTATATCTTATTGAAGTAAAAAATCAGAACGATGAACTGGTGGCTTTGTTCAAGGGAACTTGTTATAGAACGGAGAAAAATCTGTTGTAAAAAGTATTAGCAATGAGCAAAACAACACGTCACTTAAAGATCGTAGATTTGCGCACTAATAATTAAAAAGTGGAGAAATCGAATTTTGTAGATCAGATAAGAGTTTTTTGTAGAAGCGGTCATGGCGGCGCTGGCAGCAAGCATTTTATGAAAACGAAGTTCAATGCACTTGCTGGCCCTGATGGTGGCGACGGTGGCCGTGGCGCTCATATCATTTTGCGTGGCAATAAACATTTGTGGACGCTGCTTCATCTTCGCTATTATAAAAACGTTCATGCGGAAAATGGAGAGAATGGAAGTGGCAGCAATTGCACTGGCCGTTCCGGAAAAGATATTATTATCGAAGTGCCGCTTGGCACCATTGCTCGTGATGAAGAAACAAATGTAAAAGAAGCTGAGCTTTTAGAAGATGGTCAGGAAATTATTTGGATAAAAGGCGGCCGCGGCGGATTGGGCAATGCACAATTCGCAACGCCGACAAATCAGGCACCAGAACATGCGCAGCCCGGCGAACCGGGATCAGAAGGTTGGAAAGTATTGGAATTAAAAGTGCTTGCAGATGTAGGTCTGGTGGGCTTTCCCAATGCAGGCAAATCAACATTACTTTCTGTGATGACTGCTGCTACACCAAAAATTGCGGACTATGCTTTCACCACTATAACGCCACAGCTTGGCATGGTTGAATATCGCGATGGAAAAAGTTTTTGCATTGCTGATCTTCCCGGAATTATTGAAGGCGCTGCGGAAGGAAAAGGATTAGGCCATCGCTTTTTGCGCCACATCGAGCGCAATCCCATTCTGCTATTTTTAATCCCTGCTGATAGCCAGGATCACAAAAAAGAATTTGAGATCCTGATCAATGAACTTGAAAAATATAATCCCGAATTGCTGCACAAACAATTTGTGATCGCTGTGAGCAAAAGTGATATGTTGGATGATGAACTAAAAGAAGCAATCGCCAAAGAATTGCCTGCGAACGTTCCGCATATATTCATTTCATCCATCACACAAAAAGGAATAAAATCATTAAAAGATTTGCTGTGGGCAACGTTGAGCGAAAGCAATGCGTAGTCAGTTGGCTGATTGGCTCCAAAGTTGAGTGAGTTGATAAGTTGAAAGGTAAGATCCCAACTTAAATCTTGAATGGATAAGCAATGAACATTTCAACTTATTCAACCTATCAACATTTCAACTATTCAACCTAAACAATTACGTTTGTCATCTAAATATTTTATTTTATGAAGAAGATCATCATCGCGATTGCATTTTTAAGTTTTGGTTTTAAAAGCTTTGCTGATGAAGGCATGTGGCTGCCAATGTTGCTCGGCGAACAAGTATATGCCGACATGGTAAAGAAAGGCCTCAAGCTCACCAAAGAACAATTGTACAGTATTAATAAAGCTTCTATTAAAGATGTTGTTATTATTTTCGGCGGTGGCTGCACCGGAGAAATTGTTAGCAACGAAGGATTGATTTTTACCAATCACCATTGTGGTTACGAAGCCATTACAGCAGCAAGCTCGATCGAACATAATTATTTGCATGATGGTTTTTATGCAAAGAGCAAGCAGGAAGAAATTCCTGCACAAGGTTTGTATGCAGATTTTTTGATCAAGATAGAAGATGTTACAAAAGAAGTGGAGGATTCTGTGAAAGGATTGAACGATGTTGAGAGAAGCGCTAAAGTGCAATCTGTGATTACGGCTATCAATGCCCGTTATTCTGATGAGTCAAAAAGCATTCTTGGAAAAGTGAGTGCACTGTTCAAAGGAAATCAATACATCGTTTTTGTGTATCAGCGCTATAATGATATACGCCTTGTTGGCGCTCCGCCTGAGAGCGTTGGCAAATTTGGTGGCGATACTGACAACTGGGAATGGCCGCGCCACACTGGGGATTTTTCTATTTTCCGTGTGTACATGAGCAAAGATGGAAAGCCTTCTAATTATTCTCCAGATGATGTTCCTTTAAAACCAAAATATTTTTTGCCTATTTCTATTAAAGGTTTGAAAGATGGCGATTATGCAATGATCTATGGTTATCCCGGCGGAACCAATCGCTATGAAACCTCTTATGGCGTGAAACAAAAAATTGATATTGATAATCCATCGCTTGTTAACCTTCGTGATGTTAGGTTGAAGTTGATGTTCGAGCAAATGAAAAAAGATCCTGCAGTAAAATTGCAGCTTGCCCCTGAATATGCAAGCGTTGCCAACTATTGGAAATTTTTTGATGGCGAAACAAAACAATTGATCAAATATCATATCTATGATCAGAAGAAATCTGATGAAGAAAAGTTTCTGCAATGGGCTAAAGGAAAACCTGAATTTGAAAATATTTTTTCTGATTGGGCAAAAGCTTACGACACATGGCGACCTTATTCCAAACAGCGAGTTTATCTTAATGAAGGAGTTTTCGGTTCTTCATTGATTGGTTTTGCATCTTCATTGCAACAAGTTGAAATTGCTTTGGTGAGACAAGGCGGTGGTGATATAAAAAAAATAATGGAGGAATTAAATGCTGAAAGAAAAAAATTCCTTGAAGCTGAAAACAAAATTTCAGATGAAGAAATTGTGGCAGCAACCACGATGATGTTCTATTCAGATATTGATAAGAACCAACACCCGATTGGCTTTTTCGAAAGCCTGAAAGGAAGCTTTGGCGATTTGAAAGATGAGAACACTTATAAAAAATATGCAGCGGCATTATTTAAGAACACGATGATTTTTGATGATTCAAAATGGAATGCTTTCAATGCAAACCCAGATGCAACTGTTTTGCAGAATGATCCTGCTTATGCGCACGTAAGTGCTTTCTTAAAAAACTGGCAGGGAAAATATTTTTCGTTTTCCAGACAGTTCAACATCACGAATAATAATTTAGGAAGATTATATATGAAAGGCATCATGCAAATGGATTCCAGAAAAATCCGTTATCCGGATGCAACTTTCACGATGCGCGTTTCTTATGGCAATGTAAAATCATATAACCCGCGTGATGCCGTGCATTACGATTATGTGTGTACGATGAAGGGCGTTCTTGAAAAATATGTTCCAGGAGATTATGAATTTGATCTGCCGCCAAAATTGATTGAGCTCGCTAACAAAAAAGATTTCGGTCAATACATAGATAAGCAAAGAAATGATTTGGTCGTAACATTCATCACCACAAATGATATCACTGGCGGAAATTCTGGATCGCCTGTTATTAATGCCAATGGCGAATTGATAGGGCTTGCATTTGATGGAAACTATGAAGCGCTAAGCCATAAAATTGCATTTGATGCCGTATATAACCGCACCATTTGTGTTGATATCCGTTACGTTCTTTGGTGCATCGATAAATTGGGCGGCGCATCAAATATTATCAATGAATTGAAATTGGTGAAACAGGTCGCTACCAAATGATAGAAATCAGAAGTCCTAAAGATTTTATTAAGTGATATGAATCAGCAAAATTAATCTGGTATTACTTTCACTATTACCAATGAAAGAACAGACAAGAGTTCTGATTGAACAGCTACTGATTTGTGTTATTGCCCGTCAGATTTCGATCATCTTATAATTCGAAAAACTTCTTATTTTTATATCATGCAAGTAAAAGTTGATATAGAATTTAATCAATTGTTGAAAATTGTAAAGACTTTACCTTCAAAACAATTAAAGCAGTTGAAACTAGAAATTGAAAAAGAAACCCAAGACAACAAAACAATTGATCTGGAAGCTTTGCTTTTGAATGGGCCGACTGCCACAAAAAAACAATTGGACATTATTACTAAAAACAGGAAAACCATCAACCAATGGCGGACAAAATAATATTGGTTGACACTTCTGTTCTTATTGACTATTACCGAAAGACTGACAAAGAAAAAACTATTTGGTTATCTTTTGTGCGACGAGGATATTCTTTTGCAATTTCTGTGGTGACAAAATACGAAATATACTTTGGGGCAACGCCAAGTCAACTTATTTTTTGGAACAGTATTTTACAAACCGTTACTGTTATTTCCCTCGATGAAACATCTATAGATACAGCCGTTATACTAAATGATAATTTGAAAAAGAAAAGAAAACAGATCGACATTGCAGATTTATTCATTGCAGCAACAGCGGTTACACATCATCTCCCTTTAGCAACACTCAATAAGAAGCATTTTGAACGTGTTGACACGCTTAACCTCATAGAATAACGCGAGTCACCGCTTGCGGTTTGGCGCATCGATAAATTGGGCGGCGCATCAAACATTATCAACGAATTGAAATTAGTGAAAGCAGTTGCAAAATGATTTTGGAAATCGATTTGAAAATTTATTACTAAAAATAAAAAAGCCCCTCAAAAGTTTTGCGGGGCTTTCAAATTATTAAGAGAAAAATTAATTATTGCTACTGGCTTTTGCGGTGGTTGTATTAAGCGCTTTTTTCAAAGTGCTGTAATCAATTGCTTTAAGCTGATTTTTTGTATAGTTTTTGAGTATGCTATTTCCTGCAAGTACAACACCAGGGATAGCAATATATCTCACGCTCCAACCAGCTTGAGATAAGTCTATTCCGTAAGAATCCAAAGTAACTGTTCCTACGCCATAGTACACATCTAAAAATGAAGAAAAATCTGATACATCGGACACTGTACCGTCACTCAATTCAATGTAAGCAATTACTACTCCTTGATCAAGTATTGTTTGAGTAATTGCAGATGCGGGAACTATTTGCTCATAAACACTATCATTATTTCCATCTAGACCAGCAAAAGGGGTGTTTATTGCAGTCCAGTTTGAATAATATACACTATCGGGTCCAGCAGCTCCTGCTGCTCCGGTAGCTCCGGTAGCACCAGCAGGACCGGTATCTCCTTTTTTACTACAACCAACTATCGCCATAGAAAGGCCAATAAAAATAAATGCTAGCAATTTTAATTTTTTCATGATTTTCTGAATTTAATTTTAAACAGGTGATATTAATACTATACGTGTTCTTCGGCGTTAGGGTTTATTCAAATGGCAAGAAATTTAAAATTCCTTTTGAGGTTATTTACAAATATAAAGAGCAAATAGAAATGAGCGAGAAATTAATTTCCAGTTTTGAGTTTTCAATTTCCAGCCCTCCATTCGAAATTGCATTGTGAATTTAGAGCAACTAATCTTTCGCCAGAATTGAGAGCTAAAAACTAGAATTTAAACAACATTTTTCCCAAATGGCATAAAAGAAAGCTCCATCAATTTAAGATGTTGACGGGCAAAAGGAATGCCGATGATTGTAATAAATAATATTGCTGCAAACACAAGATGAACAATTGCTGTATAAAACCCGCCACAAATCAGCCAGATGATGTTACAAAAAAGGGAAAGACATCCAACACCTCTGCCAGATGAAACTACTTTTTTTCCAAATGGCCAAAACATCAACCCAGCAATTTTAAAGCATTGCAAACCCCATGGAATGCCAACTATTGTAAGGCATAATACGAAGCCACCGAATATATAACCGAGCGCTGCAAGAAAGCCTCCAAAAATTAGCCAGATGATATTGCCGAAGAAATTCATGATGTGAAAATATGCAAGTTACCAGTTTTCAGTTGCCAGTTCCTTTAAAGCATCAGTTATTATAAATTCATAATGCGATTTCGAATTAAGAACTGGAATATTGGTAACTAGAAACTCTCTTCGCGCCGTTGCGCCTTTGCGAGACATCCTTCAAAAAAAAAGAGCCTCAAAAAATTGAAGCTCTAAAAAAATAATTAGAAAATTAGCTTAGTACCTGTTGCTTCTGCTGAAGTTGCCGCCACTGCTGCTTCTTTTCTGAAATCCGCCGCCACCGCCGCGATTTCCACCGCCGCCATTGCTGCGCTCTTCTCTTGGCTTAGCAACTGACACGCCGATGTTACGACCGTCAACTGATGCGCCATCCAATTCCTGGATTGCTTTTTGAGCTGCCGCATCATCTGGCATTTCCACAAATGCAAAGCCACGTGATTTGTTCGTGAATTTGTCTTGAATTACTTTGGCAGAAGTTACTTCTCCGTACTCTGCAAAATACTCTTGTAAGTCTTCGTCTCTGACGTTGAAACTTAAGTTCGAAACGTAAATGTTCATGTTAAAATTAACTGGTTAAAAAAAATATTAAAGCTGAATAAAAAGCAGAATAGAGAAAACTAACGATTACACGGACTGAATAGCGGAAATTATTGTTCACTTACTAAATGCTGTCTAAACTCAACTGAGGCACAAAGATAATCCTTTTGCTGATATTATCTAATGTTGATAGATTGATAACAAAAAATAACAATTGCGTCATAAATAATTTTATATCCGAAAATCAAGATAGAGAATTTGATAAAACAATTATTTAATCATGCTGAATTGCAATTATCCAACAAAATTAGATCACACTTTTTAATCCTAATAATTCATTTTACTCACTAATAGCAGTTGCATTTGTGTCTTGCTGCACATTGGGTTTCAAATGACTTGTTCTTAAAGAAAAATAAGCAATCACACAGCTAATGCACATTAAAATCCCTCCAAGCAAAAAAGGCGCGCCAGGAAATAAAAACGGAGCTTTTTTACTTGTAAAATAAGTAAACAAGCTTGTCATTAATAACGGCCCAACAACTGAAGTCGCAGCCATTAAGCTTGTAAGCCCGCCTTGCAATTCGCCTTGTTCATTGCGCGGAACATTACCCGACATGGTTGATTGTAATGATGGCCCTGCAATTCCCCCCATACAATATGGAATCAGAAAAACAAACATCATCCAGCTTTGATTAGCAAGAGTGAAAAGCAGCATTCCCACTGCGTATAAACCAAGCCCTATATAAATGCTTCGTTCAGTGCCAATTTTTGGAGTGATAATCCTTATCAATCCAACCTGGACCACTGCAATCAAGGCTCCGACCAATGTAAGAGAAAGCCCTACCATCCCCACGCTCCAATGAAAACGATAAATAGTAAAATAAGCCCAATTACTTTGTACTGCATGGGCAGCAAGATAAATCAAAGTTATTGAGACAATCAGCCCGCTTATCGCAGGATATTTTTTCAGTTGCACCAATGTTCCTACCGGGTTTGCTCTTTTCCATTCAAATTCTCTCCTGTGATCAGTACTTAAAGATTCAGGTAAAACAAAATAGCCATAAAGCCAGTTGATAAGGGTTAAAATAGCAGCAACAAAAAAAGGAGCACGCAAACCATATTCACCTAATAAGCCGCCAATTGCCGGACCAATAATAAAACCAAGGCCAAATGCGCCTCCCACCATGCCAAAATTTTTCGCTCTGTTTTCAGCAGTACTTATGTCTGCAATGTAAGCAGAGGCTGTCGTAAAACTCGCTCCGGTGATCCCTGCAACAACTCGCCCAATAAAAAGCCATCCATAGCTTGGCGCAAAACAAAGAAATAAGTAATCGACCCCAAATCCGAACAATGAAAAAAGAATGATTGACCTGCGACCATATTTATCGCTCAGGTTCCCGATGATCGGAGCGCATAAAAACTGCATAATGGCATACGTCGCTAATAATATGCCGCCAGATTCGCTTGCCAGATTGATAGGTATATGCTTCAATTGCGCAATCAACGGAGCCATCACAGGTATGATGAGCCCAAACCCAATCGAGTCAATCAATATCGTAATGAAAATAAAGCCTATTGCGGCAGAGCGGGATTTTTGCATAAGCAGAAATTTGTTTTATCAGAGATAAATATAGCCCAGAAAGAAAACTTTTTTCAGGAAAAGATTACAAACGATATAATATCATGATTAATTAATCAGCATCGTAATGTATTCCCGCAGATGCACGGATCCTGTCGAGCGTTTCCATAATTAGCAGTGTATCCGCATGTGTCATCACCGGGCTTTCGGTTAGGCCTTGCCGTAAGCACTCGCACACATGCCTTGTTTCAAATTGATATCCAAAGCCCGGCTCAGAATGATGAGGGATAATCTGCTTGTCAATTCTTCCCGGATAAAATTCTATATGAGATGTTGTTGGATTATAAAACCTGGGCGTCAATCTTATTCTCGCCTTATTTCCATTGATATCTGCTTCCGTGGCAAGGTTCGATAAAAACGTAGAAAACAATTGTGCAATTTTTCCATCTTTATAACGAAATGTTGCGGCGCATTGCTCATCAACGCCAGTGCTTGCCGGCTTCATGCTTGCTTCAACAATATCAGGTCTTCCTAAAACTGACAGCACCATAAACACATTGTAAACCCCAATATCAAGCACGGTGCCGCCGCCGAGCGCAGGCTCATATAATCTGTTTGAAAAAGGAGCTTCTGGCTTAAAGCCAAAATGTACCAACACGCTTTGTATTTCACCAAGCTCACCATTTTTGATCATTTTCTGAACAAGCTGATGTTGCGGGGTAAATTTCGACCACAATGCTTCCATTAAAAACACATTTTCTTTTCTTGCGGTTTCAATCATTTCATTTGCTTGCTTGCTATTGATTGCAAAAGCTTTTTCGCAAAGCACTGCTCTTTTGTGTTGAAGACAAATCATCACATGCTCATGATGAAGTCCATGCGGAGATGCCACATAAATAATATCCACTTCATCATCATTCACTAACGATCCATAACTGCCATGGCTATGTGGGATGCCGAATTCTTTGGAGAATGCATCTGCAACAGACTGGCTTCGCGATCCCGCTGCTATCAATTCAGCACCTTACACATATTGAAGATCGAATGCAAACTTTTTGGCAATATGTCCACACCCTAAAATGCCCCAGCGTATTTTTTTCATATCGTTAGCGTTGGTGAATAACTATTTTCGTAACAATATTAATTCATTCATAAAAAAATTACTGATAAAATAAAAAAGGTTTGATAAATTTAGAAGCTGATTCATTCATCAGTAATATACCTTGAAGTTCAAAGAATATATAAAGTAATCTTTTTTAATGAACAAAGGGCTGATGATTTATAGCAAACCATAAAAAAATCTTCATGACACACATCAAGAAACTATCTGCTGCATTTGCTTTTATTGCTATTATTATTGTTGGGGTTGCAGCAACCACGCCACCGGATGAGCCAAAACATAAAAATTTAAAAGTTTTGCCGAAAGACATTAGCCATGAAGATCTAGACAAAGTGATGGACAATTTCAAAGAAGCATTGGGAGTGAAATGCAATTTTTGCCATGCTCCTTCAAAAGATTCAACAAACCATCACCTTGATTTTGCAAGCGATGACAAGCCGGAAAAAAACATTGCACGCCGCATGATGAAGATGACCGCTAAAATCAATAAGAAATTTTTTAGCTATAGCAAAAATGAAGCAGGCGAAGCAGAACCAGTGGTAACCTGTATTACATGCCATAGAGGAAGTCCTCATCCAGAAAGCAAGAAATGATTTATGAAAATATAAATCACAGCCTATGAAATTGATTTCCTACAAAAAAATTTTTGCGATATTTGGCTTGTCTGCGTTTGTTGTTGTCGGCATCTCAGCCACCAAAAAGCCAGAGGATGACAAACCCCATAAAAATCTGAAAGTTTTATCAAAAGACATTAGTGACGATCAATTAGAAACTGTGATGTACAGCTTTGAGCGACAGTTGGGCGTAACCTGTTTGTATTGTCATGTCAGCACAAAAAACATTACACCTCAGCGGGTCGATTTTGCAAGCGATGAAAAGCCAGAAAAAAAGATCGCGAGAGAGATGTTGAAGATGACCCTCAAAATCAACAAAAAATATTTCAATACCAATGTTGATAGAAAAGTGA
The DNA here is from genome assembly GCA_903927975.1 of uncultured Bacteroidota bacterium. GTDB lineage: Bacteria > Bacteroidota > Bacteroidia > Chitinophagales > Chitinophagaceae > Puia. The sequence continues at coordinate 39,053 of CAIYPC010000646.1, forward strand.
ATGAGGTCAAACCTATTGTTTGGTGCAAGACATGTCATCGCGGCTATCCCGTCCCAAACGTAAAATAATAACAGTTTTCAAGTATTATACTTCTAAAATGTAAGAACGAGTGATTGTTTATTATAACAGTTCCTCGTTCTTACATCTTGGAAGTATAAAATTCATCCTGCAACGTCAGTGTTTTTAATGTTTGAATAATTTCTGTTGATAAACTTTTGAAGTTGTGATTATGCGAACAATGTAAACAGCAGAAATCAGGTTTGCCGATGAAATCGTTATGTCAGAAGAGCCATTATTAATAATGTGCTCAATTACTTTTCCAGACACATCAACAATTGAAATTTCCTTTATTGGCTCCAAACCTGCAGTTACCACAAAGTAAGAGCTGGCAGGGTTAGGCGATATTTGTGGGGCTTCCTGAATCCCAAAATTAACCTCAACAGTTGGCGAATAAGAAATAGTCCCGTCAAGATCAACTTCCATCAGGCGGTAAAGATTAGCGCCAGGATTGGGGTGATAATCAATTGCAGAATAATTCTGCTGAACAGTGCTGTTGGTGCTTGCATTTACCCGCCCAATACTTTGAAAACCGGCATTTCCATCATTTCTCTGCACATCAAAATAATTAGTATTTATTTCTGATGAAGTTGCCCACTTTAAAAGAATATTCTGGTTATTGATATTGGTTCCGGTAAAGCTTATCAATTTAATAAGCAATGGGCTACTGACTTCCGTAAAGTTCGCTATTGTTGCCGTTGATAACTTGGCGTTGTTTGCGCTGGTGACAGCCATTCCAAGATACACAGGCGAGGTGCCGAAGCCAAGATCAACAGTCGGGCCAATCTGCGTCCATGAATTTGCTGCGCCCGATGATGAAATGTATGCACTATATTTTGTGCCGCTTTTATTCAGTTCGATCCAATATGGAGCAGCCAAACTAGGTATAGAAACAACAGTAGTTGAGCCACCGGAAACACTGCGATATTCAAAAACAATACCACTACTGCTGGTGGTTGCAACGAAAGCAAATGGAGAAGTGTTGCTTATGCTGTCGCGGAACATCAGCCCTGCTTTATTAGCAGCATTGGTCGCATCCTGAGTAACCACTTGTGCAAAATATGTTCATCGCCAATCAGGTTCGTGAATGCATATTGAAACTGATCCCCAGTTCCACCTATGTCAGTGCCAGATCCTTGCAAGGTATAAACCCCGTTATTCATACATGAAGAGCCGGCAATGCCGATATCGCCAATGTCCGCACTGAAATATCTTGTTTGCAAAAGTCCGCAAGAGGCGGTGCAAGTGCTGGTTGTGAACGTTCCTGTTGCCTGCGCGCTTGTATCGGTTCCACAAATTGCCTGAACAAGATAAGTATAACCTGTGTTGCACGACAGTGCTGAAATATTCAAAGATGTTGAGCTGGTTGTTCTTGTGACCCAACTGCTGACAATCGATGTTTTATATTGAATATAATAGCTTGTGGCGGTAGGTACTGCCTGCCAGCTTAGGGTTGAGGCATTTTGTGTAATGTTACTTGCTGAAAGCCCTGTTGGTGTGCTGCATGGATTTGCCAACTGCCCAAGCACTTTCATTTCATAAATAGAATATCCATATGATGTTCCCCTTTTTGTACCATTCATCCGTACGTATCGAGCTCGGAAATTCCCAGTGACTGAGCTGAACAAAGAAGTGTTCCCTGTAAATGCTTGTGCAGTTGTCCATGTCGAAGCATCATCAGAAACATCAATTGTAAAGTCTTTGCCCAATGCATTTTCCCAGCTTATACTTATTTGGCAAATATCATATTCCGCCCCAAGATCTACATAAAGCCATTGTGCATCGGAATATTGGCTTGACCAACGAGTGTTTGTATTCCCATCAAATGCATCACTTGCAGGATAAGAGCTGCTTTCAATAGAAGAAGCAAGACCGGTTTTATTCAATGCCACATTAGTAACGCAACGGGTAGCATTCGCAGTTAGTCCATATACGGCCAACTGATTGGAGAATGTGTTAAGATATACTTTGCCATTTGCAATTGTAGGACAATTCATTTTTGCAAAATTTCCCACATTATCAGTTGAGCTCATATTGGAATTCCATAGTTCAGTAGTGACATCATCTGCTCGAACAGCACGCAAAACCCCGGGACAGATTTGTTGATTTGCATTGCAGCCATTTATAGCATGCGAAATCCATAATACAGCCGAGGCAGGATCGGAACCATTGGAAGAAACAGACATATATGCCCCTGAGCTACCATTAGGGCCGCTCACACTGCCGCTTACAGGCGTTCCTAAAGAAGTGCTGCCAACTTTATATGATTTCAACAATGTGTTCTCAGAAAACTGGCAAACGTATTGATTGGTGGTCCCGCCAAAATATGCAAATGAAGAATGCATCTGAGCATTGCTCGAAAAGGAAATTGACTGCAATACATTATCAGGTCCCGAACTAGAAAACCCGCCAAGATTTGTTTTGTCAAGAAGATAAATAGCCGTGCTCTTACAACCTGTAAGCAGGAAATTAGTATTCGGTATCAGTAAGGTCTGCATCGAAAAATCCAAATCCGCATCATTTAAATATTTATAGTTAGAGGGAGTAAAATAGCTTGAGATATTTAAAGCCGTAGCAGTATGATCAAGGGTATTGGGCGTTAATTTTATAACGCTTTCTCCCCTGTTTGCAGTAGTGCTCGGAAGGTCAGTGAACCCATTTTCATTATCATAAGCATTACCTGTTGTAAAATAAATATTGCCCGATGCGTCCACTGCCGGAGCCGCACCGCTCATCCAAATGCCTCCTCTCCCATCATTAGGGGTGGATATATAAGCCATTCTTTGCTGGAGGCTCGATGCGTCATAACCAATAAGCCATCCGTGGGCAGGGTTCCAGTCACAATGCGCGGCATATGGTATATAGACAATCCCGTTAGAAAGAGCCAATCCGCCACGGTTAAATTGTCGTCTTGGGTCAAATGAAATAACTCCGCTCACATTCCCATCCCCCTGTCCAGTGGCAGATCCAGTAATGCTTACCGGCCCATTGAATTTTTCGGCGCCCGTAGCTAAATCAACTGCATGCAGGTATTGAAAAAAACCTGTAGTGGTATAGGAATATTCATCATTGGCATACGTATGGTTATCTACCACGCCTGCCGCAGTGCTTGCAAGCTTAGTAACAAAATACAATGTGCTTGTCAGCGTATCAATCACCGGCGTCCCTACTATTCCAATATTGTTCGAAAAATCGTTATAGTTGCCACCGCACAAACCAGGATGCATATCAGTTTTAACTGCCGGGCGATAGCCTGATGGCGTATAATTTATCTGCCAATATGCTGGAACTGAAACATCATCAGCATCAAAAGCGTATATGGTATTATTGACAGTACATATATACACAATATTCTTTTGGCCTTTCGATGGAATATTCACTCCGCTAACAACCAAAGGCTGCGCAAATACCTGATCATCCACATTGCGCGTATATAAAAGCCCAAAGCTATTTGAGTTCACATTTGTGGCGGTAAGGGTTGTTTCCTGATTATTCCAGCCTGTTCGCCCAAGATCATTGTGCTGTGTAACGACATTTACTTGTGAATAAGAAGAAAAAAAAGGCAATACCATAATTATGGAAATTGCAAAATAAAGAGCAGCCTTTCTCATAACATAAAATAGTTTATATCCTTAAATTGATCAGTGGTTAATCAACGGCGTGCACTTAATAATAAATCAAAAATGAAGAATGAAACTAAAAGCGAAGTTCTTAATAGGTATGAGGTGTAAATCAAATTTTGTACCCAAAATAACTCCAAATTTTGCCAATTTAAAATTATAGTTTTCCACTTTTCATAACCCAGGCTCGCTATTCTTTCATCTGTTTTCGATTTGCAAATCACCTAATTTTGCTGGCTTATACAAACACGTTACATGAACAAGGATTTATTTGATTTTGGGATGATTGGCCTTGGCACGATGGGCCGCAACCTGCTGTTGAATATGGCAGACCATGGTTTCAAAGCAATCGGGTTTGATAAAGACACGTCGAAAGGAGCTTTGCTTGAATCTTCTGCAACGCCAGGAACCACGGTAAAAGGCGTGAATACATTGGAGGAAATGATTAAGCTGCTGCAGCCCCCACGAAAAATGATGATGCTTGTTCCTGCAGGAAAGCCAGTGGATGATGTAATCCAAAGTTTGCTTCCATTACTGGAAAAAGGTGATATTATCATTGACGGAGGAAACTCTCATTATACTGATACGCTAAGAAGATTGGATTACCTGAAAGAATCTGGCATCCACTTTATGGGCGTGGGCATTTCAGGCGGGGAGCATGGCGCACGCACCGGCCCGAGCATTATGCCCGGTGGCGATCCGGAAGCTTATAAAAACGTTCAGCCAATATTGGAAGCGGTGGCAGCAAAAGTTGATGGAAGCGCCTGCGTTGCACATCTGGGGAAAAAAGCTGCAGGCCATTATGTGAAGATGGTTCATAACGGTATCGAGTATGCGATTATGCAATTGATAAGCGAAGTGTATGATCTGCTACATAATGGACTGGGGTTAAACAATGATGAACTTTACAAAGTTTTTAAATCGTGGAACGATGGTGATCAGCAATCTTATCTGATTGAAATCACAAGAGATATTTTTTTGCAGAAGGATGATAAAACAGAAAACCGTTTGGTGGACATGATCCTCGACAAAGCAGGAGCAAAAGGCACTGGTAAATGGACTTCTCAAGATGCTATGGATATTGGGATACCCATCACCGTTATTGACACCGCTGTTGCGCTTCGCAGTCTTTCTGCTTATAAAGATGAAAGAACGCAAGCATCTCTTTTATATAAAACTTCTACGCAATCTATTGAAGCACCGAGAGAGGTTTTCATTCAACAAGTGAGCGATGCATTGTTTTTTGCAACGATTATTTGTTATGCGCAAGGCTTGTCAATGCTTCACAAAGCTTCCACTGAATTGCAAATGGAAATACCTATGCCTGAAGTGGTGCGCATCTGGCGCGGTGGCTGCATTATACGTTCTTCTTTATTAGAAACTTTTTTCAAAGCATATACCGCGAACCCTGAGTTGCCAAATTTGTTATTGAATGAAGAAATTGCTCAGTTGATTCAAAATAAAAAACAACATACACGTGCGGTTGTTATGCATGCAACACAGACAGGTTATCCAATTGCAGGGCTGATGAGCGCATTGAGTTATTTTGAAGCATATCGCACGGAAAGAATGCCGACCAATCTTATTCAGGCTCAACGAGATTATTTCGGTGCGCACACATATCAGCGAATTGATATGCCAGGAACTTTTCACACAGAATGGGAATCACATTAAAGAAAAAACATTATGCAAAATCATAAACGTCCGCCAGCTTCTTTATTATTTATTTTCGGTGGAAGCGGCGATTTGAATTTCAGAAAACTTTCTCCTGCACTTTATAATTTATTTATTGATGAATGGATGCCTGAAAAATTCGGCATCGTCGGCATTGGCAGAACGCCATTCACTGACGAAAATTATCGCGCTAAATTATTAGATGGTATCAAACAATTCAGCAGAAGAAAAGATGAGCAGAATGGAAAGTGGCAACAGTTCTCGCAGCAAATTACTTATTTGCAAATGGATGCCGAGAAGGATGAGGAATACCAGAAAATTGCGGAGATAGTTAAAACAAAAGAGCAGGAATTTGGCGTTCACCCGAACGTGATCTTTTATATGGCAGTTGCGCCGCAACTTGTTCCTGATATTGCGAAAAAATTAGGCTCATTGAATATCTGCACTGATACCAAATATACACGCATTGTTGTTGAAAAACCTTTTGGTCATGATTTGCAAAGCGCTCATGATCTCAACAAGCTTTTGATGGGCATGTTCAGTGAGGAACAGATTTATCGCATCGATCATTATCTCGGAAAAGAAACCGTTCAAAATATTTTGGCACTACGTTTTGCCAATGCATTGTTCGAGCCGATATGGAACAAAAATTATATTGAACACGTGCAAATCACTGCAGCAGAAACAGTGGGCGTTGAAGGTCGTGGCGGCTATTATGAAACATCCGGCGCTTTGCGAGACATGGTACAAAATCACATCCTTCAATTGGTTTGCATGATTGGGATGGAAGCGCCCGTTAGTTTTGATGCTGATGAAATCAGGAATAAAAAAGTGGATGTGCTGAACGCTATTCGTAAAATCAGCAAAGATGAAGTGCATGAATATGCAGTGAGGGGACAATATAGCGAGGGGTGGATGAAGGGCGAAAAAGTTCCTGGTTACAAACAGGAAAAAAGCGTTTCCCCGAATTCGAACATCGACACATTTGCTGCGGTGAAATTTTATATTGATAACTGGCGTTGGCAGGATGTTCCTTTTTATGTGCGCACAGGAAAACGCCTGCATGACAAAACATCCATCATCACAATTCAATTTAAGCCTGCGCCACAATATGCTTTCCCTGAAGAAGCAACTGAAACATGGAGAGCAAACAGATTGACAATAAGCATTCAGCCCGAAATGGATATCCGCCTTCGCTTTCAATCGAAACGTCCGGGACAATCGATGATATTGAACCCTGTTGATATGATATTCAGTTATAAAGATGCTTATGATGGCAACGAGCCGGAAGCTTATGAAACTTTATTGTTAGATGTGATGGAAGGAAACGCAACGTTGTTCATGCGCAGTGATCAGGTGGAAGCAGCGTGGAAAATTATTATGCCGATTCTCGAAACATGGGAAGCAAGACCGCCAGTAGATTTTCCGAATTATTCTCCCGATAGCTGGGGACCTGAAGATGCAGAAGCGATCATTGCACGCGATGGACATAATTGGATCACGCTGCCGCCATTGCATCAAGAATAATTGTCTGAACTGGGATTTGGGAGGATTTTTGGGATTGATGGGAAAAGATAAAAAGTTGTATAGAATGTGGACGAATTTTTCAATATTTCCTGCCGTCTTTTCTCTGCAATTTCTTATCTCTGTTTCGATATTTAATTCGCACAATAATAATTTGACGACAACTTGCAAAATTGAAATTGACAGTCTAACAAAAAAGTCAGTTTATACTTCTGCCGATATATTACCACAAAACGAAGGTGGACAAGACAGTTTGTTCAGAAGCTTTAGAAGAATAAAAGCAGGAAATGTTGCTGGCGATTATTCTCCAACTTTAGTTGTAGCTTTTATTGTGGATACCAATGGGATAATAATCGGAGAAAGAATCCTGACAGGCAACATTGAAATTGGACAACAAATATTGAATGTTATAAAATCATTTAAGTGGAAGCCTGCAAAATGCCAAGGAAAAAATATTGACATGCTTTATAAATTTCCCGTTATTATTGAGGTTAGGGAAGAATAAATAGTTAAGTAAAAATAATAAAGCAAAATGCATTTACATATTTTCAAAACTCCAGATGAATTTAATCATGCGATCGCCGATTGGATGGTTGATTGCATTGCTGAAACTTTAAAGAAACAAAATCGGTTCACATTAGTTCTTTCGGGCGGCAATACGCCAAAAGCATTGTATCAGTTATTGTCGGTTGCGCCTTACCGTGAAAAAATTGCTTGGGAGAAATTGCATATTTTTTGGGGCGATGAAAGAGATGTTCCATTTAGCGACAGCCGCAACAATGCAAAAATGGCTTATGAAACTTTGCTGAATAATGTTCCGGTTCCTGCTTCGCAGATTCATGTTATGCAGACTGAAAATATTTCCCCAGAAAAATCTGCTGAAGCCTACGAGAAAACATTGCATGAGTATTTCCCACTCACAACTCACAACTCACAACTCACCACATTCGATCTCGTTCTTCTTGGCATGGGTGATGACGGGCATGTATTATCATTAATTCCCGGAACAGCGGTTGTTCATGAAGAAGAAAAATGGGCAACATCGCTTTGGCTAGAAGCGCAGAATATGAATCGCATCACGCTCACAAAAACGGTTGTGAACAAATCGAAACAAATTGCTTTTCTCACAACAGGCGATAACAAAGCACATGCCTTGAAAGAAGTTTTAGAAGGGCATTACAATCCCGATCTTTATCCTTCACAAGAAATAAAACCCGAGAACGGCGAACTGCATTGGTTTGTGGACGAAGCAGCGGCGGCTCAGTTGCGAGTTTAGCGTTCTTCAATTAATAATACTATAGGCAGCAACTCGTTAAAGGACCTTCAATGAAAGAAAAATTCATATTTTATTTCACACTTTTAAGTTTGACAATTTTTGCTTGCAGACAAAACAGCAACATGACCTATGACTATACATCATTATCAGTTGACACTAGTAACACCATTATATTTAAATGGGACGGCACACTTTATACATTTACAAATTTCTCAGAACCATTAGCTTTAAGTAATGACGACATAAAACTTGCAGACAGTTTATTAAATGATGCTGTTGACAAATTTAATAAAACAAATAGTAAAGGACTTTATCAAGCATTCAATAAACAAGTTCCCATCGACAGTTTTATAATCGACCTATCAAAATACAAAAGACAATTTTTTCCATATAGAGATGTAAATGGACAAAGGGTTTTCTATTTGGTTTGTTTCTCAAAGACGTTTCCTGAATGGCGCAATAAAATTTATCATGGCGGACTTCATTATGGGATTACTAAATTTACTTTGAGAGTTAACTTGTCTGACAGAAAAGCTGACGAGCTTTCAACAGGCAGCTATGGTTGAGGTTCTGTCGACATTCGGTTTGCGGTCATTTGTATTATATAATTTTACCTGAGCCACAAATCCTTGCTGCTACAAAAAAATTTACTTCACATTCTCAGAATCATACACAATCACTTTGCTCCACAAGTAAGAACATTCTTCAACAAATTTTAAATGAACCGGATCGGTTTGATAAGTGGCTTCTGCTTCTGCACTTTCAAAAAACAACATCCATGAAACGCTGTAAGTATTTTCAATCACACCACGGCTGGTGTTTGCAGGTTCGCCAATATGAAAGTCTTTGATGGTTTTTGCATGTGATAATTTCTGCAAGCCTTCAATCAATTTTGCTTTGTCTTCTTTGCTATCTGCATTTTTCAACCAGAAAAATACATGATGGATAAAAATGTTTTTGATTTCCATAAAATGTAAATTATTAAAATAGTTGTTGAATTAATTCATCAGTCAATTTTCTTTCTTCTTTTGTCCAGAAAGAATTTGGCGGCGGAAATTCATTGATATTATATCCGCCATGCTTTTCAAAATCAAAAATCGCGTGGCATTCATCATCCAATATCAATGCCGCTTTCAGCCAATCTTTCGTCCAAATTATCTTAATATCAATTTGTTTTTTCTCTTTTGAAATTTCTTCTATTTCATAAATGTGCAGCGCATCTAAAATGCGTTGTTCTTTTGTTTTATTATCAATTTCAATAGCATAAAAATAACCTGTTTCATCGTTGCTCTCGAACGCTACGCCATAATTATTTTCCAAAGAAAGGCTTTCAACAAAAGCATCTTTGCCCAAAATAATTGTTTGCTGTTGCATCAAATAACCGTTCATTACTTTGTTTGTTTTAGCCAGTCCATAATGCCCAAATAAATTTTCTGCGCAACTGCTTTATGAAATTTTGGGTTGAGGATTTTTTTCTCATCTTGTTTATTGCTCAAAAACGCGACTTCCACCAAAGCATTCGGATAATCAGTTGGTCCGCTTAACGCAAAATTAAAATTGCCAACGTTTCCAAATTCTTTCAAGCCCAATGATAGCATTCTATTCAATAGCGCTTCGCTCAAAGGGCGAAAACCAATATAGCGGTAATAAGTGCTTGTACCTTGCACGGTATCAGATGAAGTCGAATTCAAATGAATGCTCACCAACAAATCAGGATTGTATTTTCTAAGCATCATTATTCTTTCGGGCATGCTCAGCGAAGTATCTTTAATTCGTGTCATGAATATCTGTTTCACACCTGCTTTCTTCAATGTGGCTTGCAGTTCTTTTGCAATCAGTAGCGTGTAATTTTTTTCGAGCACATTGCTTGTAACACCGCTTGCGCCAGCATTATCACCTCCATGACCAGCATCAATAGCAATCCTCAATTTTCGTATGTCCATTGACGTTGGCTGCCGCTTTATTCTTATAATCAGTTTATTGGTGAAAGTATCATAAGCAACAAAGCTGCCCCAATGTTGCGCATGTTTCAATTCAATAAAAACGCGCAACACATCATCTTCCACTTGTTCATACCATGTGTTTTTAATTTCTTTTAAACTTTTCAATTGCGTGATCCAATTCGTGTTTGATGTCACACCAAAAATATCTACAGCTACGCGAGAAGGGTTTATTAACTGAAAACTATGGTAAGGCAAATGTTCATCAAGGTTCACCGTAACATAATCAAATGCAGAATCGCCAAAAACTTTAAAGCTTGAACTTAAATGTGCATTATTAACAACAGGTTTATTGGCTTGTTTGCTTATCAATACAACACTTTCCTTTGCTATATAACCTGAATGAAATTTTGAGAGTTGAACCTTATAATCGGTTTTGAAGCTATCAACAATTTTCAACAAAATATTAGAATCAATATAAGACATCTTTGCTCCGCCAAGCCTGTCATCACCAATGCCATATTCAATGAACGGGAGTTTGCCCGTGCTTCGTGCATACCAAACACTATCCTGCGAAAAAGAAAAAAAACTGTTCAATAAAAAGAGAGAGCTCAATGCAATTAGTCTCATCAAAAAATTTTTATAAAGATAACTTGCTTTGGCTTTGCGA
>CAIYPC010000647.1 GCA_903927975.1 uncultured Bacteroidota bacterium
AGTGTTTTGTGTATATGCTTTAGTGATTTGATCGCGATCCCTTTTTAGTAATGTCAATTTTAATTTTTCGGTAATAGCTAATGCAATATCATCCTGAATGGCAAATATGTCGTCTATCTCCCTATCATATCTTTCTGACCATAAGTGATATCCATCTTCCACATTAATCAACTGTGCTGTTATGCGAAGACGGTTGCCTTGCTTACGAACACTACCTTCCAACACAGTGCGTACTTTTAGTTTTTCCCCAATCTCACGCAGGTCTGTATTTTTCCCTTTGAATTGAAAAGAAGAAGTGCGACCGGCTACTTTCAAATCTTTTAAATGAGCCAAAGAATTAATGATTTCTTCTGCCATTCCATCACTGAAATATTCCTGTTCACTATCATTGCTCATATTTACAAATGGCAAAACCGCAATAGATTTAAGATCTTTTTGTTCTTTAAATTTTCCGGTCACAAGATCACGGTTCATAGAAGGAAAGCCTTCGTTTGCAATTGCAAATATTTCCATGGGCTCAACCACATTTTTAAACTCATAGCTTCCCAAAGAAACGACCTGAAATATTGGCTTGTTTTGGATTTGTTTTTTTACAGATTCAGATAGCAGTAGGCTCCGGGAACACCCATGCTTTCAATGCGGGAAGCAATATTAACGCAGTCACCATAAATATTGCCTTCATTAATAAAAATATCTCCAAGATGGATGCCGATGCGAGCAGGTATGCGTGGCTCTTTCCGAAAATTTTCCTGCAAAACCTTTGCGCAGTTTACTGCGTCTGACGAGTTGCTAAAAATCATAAGGCAACCATCACCGTAATACTGGATAATCTCACCCTGAAACTCATGAACGGTTGACTTCAATTCCTCTTTGAAACGATCTATTATTTGTAAAGCAAGTGGCTCGTCCTGCTGCATTATAAAAGTGTAGCCGACAATATCAATGAAAATGATAACAGCTAGTTGGCGTGATTGCGGCATATATGTGCTGCTTTGAATGTGAAATTTACTTCATTTTTTTCATGCAACATACTTGCATCGCTGTTTATCTTCCGCGCAATTTTTTATCAAAAGAAAAACATGCTTGATACCCTAAAAAAAGTTTTCATAATGAAAGATTAGTTACCAATCATTTGGTATTTTATGATTACTGTCTAAAATTAACCCTATTCAAAGATCATATCTAATTGATACATGCTTTTGCATTGAAGAAAAAATGCAATTCTTCAGAAATGTGAACTAAAAAAATGACTTTGTTATTGTTTTTTGCAAAAACAACATCATGCATAAATGATAAATGCAATGTTTTCTAATTCTAAAAAGGTCTACTAATTTTTCTGGGTTAACTGATACTTTCTTTCTAACTAATTCACGAAATGCCTTACCTGCTAAACATATTTCGTGTAAAAACTTCTTTATCTTTAGTATCATCCATTCTTTCATTGCTAAATGAGATTACGATGCTACACAATTTGCTTCGCCATGCATATATTTTATTATTGCTTCTTGCAGGTTTTACAAATATTTTTTCGCAAGATCTTTCATCACTGTCAAAAATTAATCACGCACATTCTGGTGCTGTCACTTCTGCAGATCCAAACCCAAACAGCAATGCTGATAGGATTAAATATATCATTCCTGGCGAAACAAAAGTTTTAGCTGACATCAAGGGTCCAGCTTCTATTAATCATATCTGGTTAACATTTAACGAATCTCGCCCCAATTGGCTGGAAGCTGGCGGCTCCGCAGCACCTGATGAAATCATTATTCGTATGTATTGGGATGACAGCAAAGAGCCGGCAGTGGAAGCGCCTATTGGTGATTTTTTTGCTGCAGGATTTGGACTTCGCAAAGAAATAAAATCAGTGCAAGTGGAAGGTGGTGATGGTTATAATTGTTATTGGCCGATGCCCTTTCATCGGCATGCAATTATTACTGTGACGAATGAAAGCACAAAAAACATCCGAAGTTTCTATTATCATATAGATTTTAGCAAAGAAGAGTTGCCTTCAAATTCCGGATATTTTTGCGCTCAATATCGAAATGAGTTTCCTGAAAAAATCGGGAAAGACTATCTTATTCTTGACGCGGAAGGTGAAGGACAATATGTGGGAACAGTGATGTCAGTGCGCTCAAGAAGTCCGTTTTGGTTTGGTGAAGGAGATGCAAAATTTTATGTTGATGGAGATATAAAACCAACCATTCAAGGAACCGGCACTGAAGATTATTTTTTGATGGCATGGGGATTGAATGAAGCACAGTTTCCCTATTATGGATGCACTTATATGAGCAGTGATTTTGAAGATCTCGGTGTTAAATATTGTCTTTATCGCTGGCATGTTGCGGATCCTGTTCATTTCACAAAATCGTTGCGTTTTGAAATTGAGCATAAAGGCTGGATCAGTGCAGATGAAACAGAAAGCGGAAAAGTGGAGCCGCATGTGGAACGTGAAGACGATATGGCAACTGTTGCGTTCTGGTACCAAACCAGTCTGCCAAAAAGATTTACCAAACTTCCAGCACTCGCTGATCGCAAGTTGCCTGATCTTGATGTAGTGATTGAAGCAAAGACAGTTCAACCATCATTGCATCATTCACCTGGTGTGGTTGAATTGCAAAAAGGCTATGATTGGACAGGCGATGGTCAACTTCTTTTTATGCCAGCTAACGATGAGCCTGTTTTTGAAATGGAATTTGATGTGAGCAAAGAAGAATATCGCGGATTGATTTTACGTTTTACTTACGCTGATGATTATGGAATCTATAGAGCTTTTCTAGATGGCAAAAATGTTCAGGAGCCGGAAGATTATATGGCGGGGCAAAAATTGCACGACTTTGATTTCTATTCAAAAGAACAAACAGTAAAAGATATTTATCTCGGAAGTTTTTCATTATCAAAAGGAAAACACACACTTCGTTTGCAATGCGTGGGTCGCAATCCGTTATCGAAAGGAAATTATCTTGGTTTTGATTCTATTCGTTTCCGTGAAAGATGGAACAAGAAAAGAAAGCTTCTTATCTGAGAAATAAATTGACAACGTTTATATCAACCGAAATTTTCGCTATTCACGAACAATCTCCGTATTTATTTAATGCCTAAACCTGAATTCAATAATTTTAATAATAACATTTTTTTGTACAGAAAATCAACATTACTACAAACGATTAAATCTAACATTGCAAAAAATCTCCATCATAAATCGTAATCATTTTATGACAAAATTTATTTTAGCATTTGCTTTTATCATTTCCAATATCATTTCTTATTCGCAGCCTTTAAATAATAACAAGCTCGAACGGATTATTAATAGAGCGCCCATTCCAGAAGGAGGCATTGATATTTACCATTTGAAATGGTTGCCAAATTCGCATAATTTTTGGGTGAGTGAATCGCACGGGATTTATGTGTATGACGCAGCTAATCCCTCTCAAAAAAAATTAGTGCTGAGTGCTGAGCAAATCAATGCTGCTGGTCTTGAAACACAAATAGAAAACATTATATGGACTGATGATAGAAGCAAAATTCTTATCTACACAAATTCTTCAAGAGTTTGGAGAGTAAATTCAAAAGGCGATTATTGGTATTTTGATTTAGCAACTGGCAAAGGCAAACAGATTGGCAAAAAACTTATGTCTTCTTCATTGCAGTTTGCAAAATTTTCTGCTGACAATAAAAAAGTTGCTTATGTAAGCAAACACAATTTATATGTTGAAGATATTAGTGCGGGCATTATTTCACAGTTGACAAACGATGGTAATGACAAAATTATCAACGGCACTTTCGATTGGGCTTATGAAGAAGAATTGAGCATAAGAGATGGTTTTAGCTGGAGCCCTGATGGCAGTAGTATTGCATTTTGGCATACCAATGCAAGCACTATCAAAAAATATTTGATGATCGATAACACAGATTCTTTGTATCCTTTCACAAAGCCGGTGGAATATCCTGTTGCTGGTGAGAAACCTTCTTCAGTGAAAATTGGAGTCGTGAATATTTCGTCCAAAAAAATAAACTGGATGCAGATACCGGGAGATCCCGAAAACAATTATATACCCCGAATGGATTGGGCTGGCAAAAATGAATTGATGGCTTTACAGCTTAATCGTTTGCAAAATCAGGCACAGTTTTATTTATGCAATATTGAAACAGGAAAGGCAAAAGTAATTTATACAGAAAAACAAGAAACAGGTTGGATTGAGCCGTTCAACATGCTGGATTGGGATGCTCCGTGGTGGATATGGCTCAACAATAAAAAATATTTTTTAAGAACAGAAGAAAAAGATGGTTGGGTGCGCATTTATAAAATTTCGCATGATGGCAAAGACGTACAATTGCTTACCAAGGGAAATTTTGACGCCAACCTTTTAAGTTATGATAATGAAACAGGCGATGTATATTTTGAAGCGACCCCTTATGATGCAACACAACGTTACTTGTATAAAGTAAACATCAATAATACAGATACTGTGAGGGTTACGCCTGCTATATTTGAGGGCACTAACACATACAGCTTTTCTACTGATGCGAAATATGCATTGCACATTAATTCAAATATCAATCGTGAATATAATTTGAGATTGGTTTTTTTGCCTGAGCACAAAAAAATCTATCCTACTTCTGAAGATGTTTTTACAAAACCAGATCTTGGTTTCAAGTTGGAGAAATTTAAAGTGAAAACAATCGACGGCGTTGAAATGGATGGCATCATGGCAAAGCCGAATGATTTTGATGCATCGAAAATATACCCGGTTTTCTTTTTTGTTTATGGTGAGCCCGCTTCTGCTGTTGCAACTGATGAGCCTAATTTCAATGATCTGATTGCCGATCTTATCCCTCGTGGTTATATAGGTATTGCAATGGACAATCGCGGCACACCAGTAATGAAAGGAACACAATGGAGAATGTCCATCTACAAAAAAATTGGTATCATCAACAGCCGTGATCAGGCAATGGCAGCAAAAGAAATTTTGAAATGGAATTTTATTGACAATACCCGTGTTGCGGTACATGGCTGGAGCGGTGGCGGCGCAATGACATTGAACCTCTTGTTCAGATATCCTGATGTTTATAAAACCGGAGTTGCTGTTTCAGCAGTTACTGATCAACATTTTTATGATAATATATATACTGAACGCTATATGGGATTACCGCAAGATGATCCAGAAGCATACAAACAATGTTCGCCAGTAACATTTGCAAAAAATTTGCAAGGAAATTTATTATACATGCATGGAACAGGAGATGATAATGTTCATTATAAAAATGCCGAGGTTCTTATTAATGAATTGGTGAGACAACAGAAAATGTTTCAGGTAATGATCTATCCAAACCGAACGCATGGGATTAGCGAGGGCAGCGGAACACGCGAACATCTTGCTGCTACTTTCAGAAAATATATTGAAGAGCATTGTCCGCCGGGAGCGAAGTAAAATCTCACAAAAAAAATAATAAAAATGCAACCGATTTTGGTTGCATTTTTATTTAAAACTTATTTATTTTTTTTCCGGCAATTATTGTTTAAGGCTTTTTAAATATTTAATGCTTTGCGGCACTTGCTCGTTCACATAGTTGCTTTCATCTTCAATAAAATAATGCGCGATACCGATTTTTTTTGCCTCTTTCAATATATTAGGAATATCAACTTGCCCTGTGCCAAGCGGCACATCGTTTTCGGGACCAGTCAATCCGGTAAGATCTTTTTTTGTGTCCTTCTTCATATCTTTCAAATGCATCAGCTTCCAACGATTGCCATATTTTTTTAATAGTGAAACTGGATCCCCGCCGCCAAATTGCATCCAAAAAATATCCATTTCAAAAGACACATATTCAGGATTTGTATTCTTGAAAATGTAATCCAGCAACGTTCCATTTTCATAAGGCTGAAATTCATAGCCATGGGCATGGTAACAAAAAATTAGCCCCTGTTCTTTCAGATATTTTCCTGCCGTGTTAAAATCATCTACTGCTTTTTTTGCATTCTCAAAAGTAAGAACGCCGTTGTCATGTGGTATCCATGCGCACATCACATATTTAGATCCATAAATTTTTGCACGATATGCAACTGAATCAGTGGATTTTACCAACTGATCGTAACCTACTCCGATTGATGGAATGCTAATGCCTCTATCATCGCATAACTTTTTAAATTCCTCGGGAGGCATACGTCCGCCGCCACCTTCCATTTCAGTAAATCCCATCATCTTGATTGTGTCCAATGTTTTTGCAACATCAATCGGAAAACTTTTGCGAAACGTAAATGCCTGCACACCCAAAGCTGCAGTGTATAATGGCTTATCGTTTTGAGCAACGACAATTTTATTATCTGTAAGTATTGCTGCAATCAATAAAATAAATACAATGTATTTTTTCATTTAATTTTTTTTAAGATTAATAATTGTGTTTGCCATTCATTTAAATATTTCCTTTTTTCAATTCTTCCACTGCATGATCAACAGCACGTGCAGTGAGCGCCATATATGTCAAAGTGGGATTTTGTGTTCCGGTAGAAGTCATGCATGCTCCATCAGTCACAAAAACATTTTTGCAAAGATGAAGCTGGTTCCATTTATTGAGCAATGATGTTTTTGGATCAATGCCCATGCGCACACCACCCATTTCATGTATGTCAGAGCCAGGTGGCGATTTTGTGTCATCTGCTTTTATATTAACAAATCCGGCTTTCGTGAACATTTCTTTTGTTTGCTCAACATAATCTTCCACCATTTTATCATCGTTATCGCTCCACTCACATGATATGACCAATTGTGGTATGCCATATTTATCTTTCAGATCATTATGCAATCGAACATGATTTTTTTCCAGCGGCACCGACTCTCCCATCATCCAACTACTAACATACCAGTTACCCAATATTGGGTGCAATAGGTTTTCTCTGAGCTGATCGCCAATCATATTTGTATCTGACCCAAAGCCACGCCCACCGCCAATTCCAATCGCATAGCCACGAAGAAAATTCATATCCTGCTTTAATAAATTCCTGAACCTTGGTATATAACTGTTGCTCGGATTTCGACCATCTGTTTTTTGATCTTTAAAACCATCGTATTCCGCGCTACCCTTTCCACGGTAATTATGCCAAGAAATAAATTTTCCCAATAAGCCATTATCATTACCAAGACCATTTGGAAATCGCGATGATGTAGAGTTCAATAAAATGGCATTGCTGTTCAATGCAGATGCATTCACAAAAATCACAGGCGCATAATATTCAATCATTTCTTTTGTGCTTGCATCAATAATTTTTACGCCAGTTGCTTTCCCTTTTTTATCATCATAAATAATTGAGTGAACAATTGAATGCGGACGAATGGAGAGCTTGCCCGTTTTTAAAGCCCAAGGCAAAGTAGATGCGTTGCTGCTGAAATAACCACCGAACACGCAACCCCTGTTGCACATGTTTTGGTTCTGGCATTTCGTTCTTCCTTGTTGTTCGTGAATCGGCTGTGGGTTAGTAAGATGAGCGCAACGTGCTTGTATTAAATGGCGATCCTTGAAATTTTTTTTCAGGCTTTCTTTGAAATATTGTTCAATGCAACTCATCTCAAAACCGGGCATCACTTCACTATCCGGCAGTTCA
The DNA here is from genome assembly GCA_903927975.1 of uncultured Bacteroidota bacterium. Classification (GTDB taxonomy): domain Bacteria; phylum Bacteroidota; class Bacteroidia; order Chitinophagales; family Chitinophagaceae; genus Puia. The sequence goes on from CAIYPC010000647.1 coordinate 7,598, forward strand.
GGCAAGCCGTCTTTATTTCCTGCAATGCCCGCAAATTTTTCAACATAGCTATACCATTGTTCCATGTCTTTGTAGCGAATGGGCCAATCAACAGCAAAGCCATCACGAGCCGGTCCCTCAAAATCAAAATCGCTCCATCGCTGCGTTTGTCTTGCCCACATTAATGATTTTCCACCCATGTGATAGCCACGCACCCAGCGAAAAGGTTTTTCCTGAACAAAAGGTTGCTCATCATCTTTCAATGCAAAAGGCAATGTCTCCTCTCGCAAATATTTCATCCCCTGATAATTCTTTTTTATATCAAGAGGCACGATGCCTCTATGCTCAAATTCCCATGGTGCTTTGGAAGCAGTTGGATAATCTTTTACATGTTGCAATTCACGGCCACGTTCGAGCACCAATGTTTTAATTCCATTATCACATAATTCTTTTGCGGCCCAGCCGCCGCTGGCGCCAGAACCTATCACGATAGCTTCGTATGTTCTTTTTTTTGCGCTGTCTGTTGAATCGTCAGGCATAAGCTCAAGCTTTTACTGATATGCATCCATAATAATGACCGGGTGCAACTTTATAATTAAGATATGCTTCCATTACTTTTTGCGATGTATTGAATCCATGGATCGTTTCAGATTTCATCAAATCAAAAAAATCTTTTTCATCTTTATTTTGTGAAGCTGAAAATTTCAACAACATCATTTGCCGTTGTTTCTGATCACAACCAGCAAATGATTTTCCATAATTTGTTTTCGATAATTTTTCTAATAACTGCATTTGCTTTTTCACATTATCCTGCATAGGTTTTTCATAACAATCATCAATTAGCTTCTGTAAAAATTTATCAACGCCTACTGACAATGCGCCAATATTATTACCTGTAGGAATAATAGTATCAGTGATTGCGGCGAGGGTATTTTGTTCATCAGGAGAAAAAGAAGAAGAATGAATGTTTTTGTCATGAACACCACAACCTTCCATCCAGAAAGGAAGTGTGATCAAACCACCAGTTCCTATCAAAAGGCTTCTAACAGCGTTGCGTCTGTTCATGTTTTAACCAATGTTGAAAAGAAAAATAATCAAAGCCAAACATGAAATATTATTCACAGTTGGTTATACAATTTATGAAGAAAAATTATCCAGCTTTAATACTTTCTTATCCATCAATATGAATTTTTAATTGATAGGACAACACTTTAACTTTATATTCATCCCACAAAATTTACTATATGCACAAAACGATTGCTTCATTATTATTAAGCTCTATGTTGATGGGTTCATCTTTATTTGCACAAACAAATGATGAAAAAGAAATTGCCGATCGCGTTGAAAGTCTCCGCAAAGCAATGATAGCCGCGGATAAAACTAGTCTTTCAGAATTGACATCGGAAGATCTTACTTATGGGCATTCAATCGGGCTGATTGAAAACAAAGCCGCTTTCATTGACAATCTCGTTACGGGAAAATCGGTTTTCAAAACAATTGCCTTATCAGATCAAACAATAAAGATCACTGGAGATGTTGCGACTGTAAGGCATCACTTCGTAGCAGAAACTAATAACGGTAATGTGCCGGGCAAAGCCGATCTTCTTGTTTTGCTTGTGTGGCAAAAACAAAATGGCAAATGGAAATTGCTGGCGCGACAAGCTGTTAAAAGCCCGAGCTAATTAAATCCATTATCAAGATCCATAAACCATCATGGTTAACGTGAATGGATATCCGAATTCCATAAAATAATCATGAAATAGAAAATTGATTTCAGCAACCCTTATATTTGTTTTCAACCTAATACCAAACTTACATGAGCATCAAGAGAAGACAATTCATAAAACTTACTTCGCTCACCGCAGCATCTATACCATTTTTAAGCTGGCAAACAAAAACACAATATGCATTGGCTAATGGAAATCCGATAGCTGGCGATGATGATTTGTTTGAAATGTTTGCAAGCCCAAAAAATTTTCATCGTCCATTTGTGAGATGGTGGTGGAATGGCGATAGAGTTACGAAAGAAGAAGTGCTTCGTGAATTGGATGTGATGAAAGATGCTGGCATTGGAGGTGTAGAAATAAATCCAATCAAGTGGAATGAGAATGCAGATGCGATTGGCATCAAAGAATTGTCATGGGGAAGTGATGAATGGCTGGATGTCGTGGAAGCTGCTGTGAAAGGCGCGAAAGAAAAAAATATTATTTGTGATATGATTGTTGGATCTGGCTGGCCTTATGGCGGCGAGTTTGTTCCGCGCAGTGAGCAATCACAAATTGTGATGTTGGGGACAAAGAATTTAGAAGGCGGGAAAAAATATTCGCTCACGCAAAAAGAATTGATTGATGCAGTCACACCTCCTTCTAATTATAAAAATAAATTGAGCGAATTATTCATGCTCAGGCTTGCCCCTGCTGAGATGAATGAATTTAATGCAGGAACAAATTTTGATGATCAATTGAAAAAAGAAAGCGTTGAAATAAATGTTCCAGCGGGCGATCATGTGCTTTATTATCTCATTAAGTTCACCGGCTACCAATCCGTAATACAAGGTGCACTCGGAGCGAATGGCCCTGTTATTAATCATTATGAAAAAGCAGCGGTTCAAAATTATTTAGATGGCTTTGGCGCAAAACTTACTGGCAAGCTTGGTCCACTTAATAATTATTTCAGGGCAATTTTTACTGATAGTATTGAACTCGAAGGAGCGAATTGGTGCAGCGATATGTTCGAGCAATTTAAACAGCGCAGAGGTTATGATGTAGTGCCTTATTTTCCATACATACTTTTTAAAGTGGGCGAAATGGGGAATGCTGTAAAGGAAACTTATGGATCAAAATTTTCTACAGAAGTGAAAGCAATGCTCAATCGCGTGCATTATGATTTTGAAATAACAAGACTGGAATTATTTCAGGAACGTTTTATTAATACATTTACTGAATGGTGTAAAAAACACGGCGTGAAATCGAGAATGCAAGCTTATGGCATGGATTGCAATCCGCTGGAAGCAAGCATGACACTGGATATACCAGAATGCGAGACATGGATCTGGGTTCCAGACATTGAAGAATTTACTGAAGATACCAGCAGAAATTTTGGTGGAAGAAATTATACGATGATCAATAAATTTGTTTCATCAGCTGCGCATTTAGTAGGAAAGCAATTGATCAGTTGCGAAGAGCTGACCAACACGGGACAAATATTCAGCGAAACATTAGAGAGAGTAAAAGTAACGGGTGATCAAAGTAATTTATCAGGCGTTACACATTCAGTATTGCATGGATTTAATTACACGCCAGTGGAAGCGCCGTTTCCAGGATGGTTGCGTTACGGAAGTTTTTTTAATGAGCGAAATACATGGTGGCCTTATTTCAGGCTTTGGTCAGATTATAAATCGAGGCTTTCATGCGTGTTTCAAAATGCAGTGATGCAAGCTGATATTGCAGTGCTCCACCCGCTCGCTGATCTCGCATCGAAGTATGGTTTTCAGAGAGATCCTTTTCCAAATGTTTCTTATCCGCATTATGTGCATCAAGTTTGGGAAGCGATACATCAAAATGGAAACGGCTGCGATTATACTTCTGAGCATATCATTCAGCAGTCAACTTCAAAAAATGGCACATTAAATTTCAATACACGTTCGTATCGCGCATTAATATTGATTGAAGTGGAAACCATGATGCCCGAAACAGCAAAAGCAATTAAAAAATTCGCAGATGCCGGAGGCAAAATAATATTCATTGGTGAAGAACCACACCTATCATCTGGTTTAATCGGTTTCGACAAAAAAAGTAAAGAGATAAATTCCATCAGTGATTCAATCATAAAAAAACATCCGAAGACAACGGGCATAGTTCCTGCACCTGATAAAGATTTGATCAGTTGGTATAAAAAAATTCAAGATCAATTTTCATTAACGCCTTATGTTGTTATTGATAAACCAGTTTATCATACCAATCAATTGCATTATAAAACTGCTGATAAAGACATTTTCTTTTTCACCAATTATAGTGCACAGCATTCGCATTCATTCAAAGCTTATTTCAATAATAAAAAAACTGCATGGCTTTGGAATGCAGAAACTGGTGAGCGTTTTTTATATCCTGCTGAAAATGGCACATTGCAAATTGCGCTTGGCCCATCAGAATCAAAACTGATTGTGTTTGATAAAAAACAGGATGGTGAATCTTTTGTTCCTGTTGATACTGAAGGTTTGAAAGAAACCGTAATTGAAGGACCATGGCAATTAAGTTTGAACCATGTGAATGATGTTTCAAAAAAAATAACGCTTGATAAATTAACGGATCTAAAAAAGATAGATGAGCTGAAAGATTTTTCAGGAACTATCATGTATCATAAAATAATTTCCATTGATAATCCAAGCAAAAAAACTTATTTGGATCTTGGTCACGTCAACGATGTATCCGAGCTTGAAGTGAACGGAAGACCAATGGGAACAAAATGGTACGGGAATCATTTGTACGATATCTCAAAAGTGATTATGAAAGGTGATAATTATATCAGTATAAAAATTGTTACCACACTTGGAGCTTATACAAAATCATTAAAGAATAATAAGGCAGCGCAGGAATGGTCGACCGAGGGATTATATGGACCAACCGGATTGGATAAGCCTGTAAAAATATTGAGCGCATAAATATTAGGGAGTGGGAAATTTATTTTGGTTGTGATTAAAGAGTCAGTTTATAGTATGACAAAAAAAGTAAAAAATAATGCTGTAGTGTGGCTTAAGACTATGTCATATAGAACAAACATCAGCAGAAAAATCTGTCAGTTTTATTTACAGGGAACATTATAGTTGTTTTAAATCTCTGAAATTTTGAAAACCATTTTAATAATCTAAAATTGGTTTAAAGATCAGATTATCAGTCACTGTTTCTATTCGGAGAACTTGATAAACCTTGAAGGTTTTTCGGATTGTCAAAATTAGTTTCGAGAACCAAATTAAACCTTCAAGGTTTTATTGGGATCTTGTCGAATTTTGAAGAAAAGCTGAAGTTGTTTTTGGAGATCAAATAATGCAGTCAAGGTTTCAATTTGCCAAGAACCGACATTGCTTTCTCAACATCTTTTTTATCAACAAAAATATGGTCATGATAAAATGCGGCGACCACATTGCAACTGATCCCTGCATCAGAAAGCGCTGAAGAAAAAGCAGCGGTCAACCCTACTGCTTCCAATGAAGAATGAACGGTTAATGTAATCCAGGCTGCAACAAAAGAATATTCAAGTTGTAAACTATCAGCCAATTCTTTTTTTATAATGATTGTATTTCCTTCTTCTTCTTTAAAAAACAAAACAATATCATTCATGTTTATCAATGACAAATCAGGAGCGATGCAAAAAACATAATCACCTATATTATGTTTGGGCTTTGCTGTTGCAAGTAGTTTGTTTAAATCTTTTTCGCCGGACATTTTATTATTTCAATTAAATCCTGAACCGCAAATTAAGCATTGACAACAATACAACTTTATTCATCCATTAAATTCTCACTGGAGGCTTCGCTTGTTTATTTTAGCATGTGAACTTCTTGTGGTTGGAATGCTTAATGTGCATTGAAACGCCATATAATGTTGGTAAGAAAATGTTGGAGACGAATTCAGGCTCAGCAAATTTGGCTGATAAAGAAATCCCACTTTAAGATTACGCGTAAGTTTGTAATGTGCTGAAAAACTAAGACCAAGCCCGGTTGTTTTTATTGATTCCAGCCTAATCAATGAATCATAATATGTCTTGCTGTAAAATAAACGAGAAAGACTAATTCCAAAACCAATATCAAAACTTCCAAATACCATATTATTTTTTATGCTTGTATAGAGCGTGTTTGCTTCTTCTTCATAATCTCCGAAATGATCTACAGGTATTTTATCTGTTGCAGCTCCTATATTAAAAGAAAGAAATTTATTTTTCTTATAAAAATAATCTGCGCCTAATTCGTAACCAAAAATGCCGCCACTAAAATATCTGCCATCATGAGTTTTAAGATCGAATATTGGAATGGAAGGTGAAAGAGTAATATAAACTGCACCTCTTTTTTCTGGCGAAATCCGAACGTGGCTTATGATGCTATCATTTGCAGTAATAAAACTTTTCTTTGGGTAGAGCCATCGTTTACCAATATAATAATCAGGCGGTTCTTTCGGACCGAATAGATACTTAGCGTTCAATAGCCAACTATACGTTCGTCTTGGCTGAAGGAAAACAGTTTTTTGTATGCTGTCTATTTGCAGAACAATTGGCAATAGTTTGTCGGATCGCTGAATTAAATAGCCTCGTGAAAGCCGCTTAATTTTAGCGGCTTCCAAGGCTTCTGGATATGATTTAATGGTAATGGGTAAATCATCAGGCTTAATGCCATTCACTAAAACTATTTTTACATTTTTTGGGGTTGATACATAAACTCTCTGCATAGGAGGTCGCAGCTTGCTTGTGCATGAAACGAAGCAAATTATTATTGCAAAAAAAGTTAGGAGTTCTTTCTTATATTTTCTCATAACGGATAAATAAACTATCCGTCAAGACAAGTCTTTTATCTTTTATGATGCGAGGTAATTGTTATAGATTTTATAATGTCATTACTCTTCTTTGAAATATTTTTCGTTAACAAATATTTAGCAATGAATTAAAAAATCTAAGCCCAATTAAGAAATAACGCAGATGTATATGTGAAAATTAAAGCTGCAGCTTAAAGTTGATTTCACTTTGTAAGTCGATACATAAAAACAGCAGCTCTTTGTATGAGTAACGGATATTCTTTTAGATTGATCGTCTCGCCCGCTTTGTGCGCTCCTTTGCCGGAAGCGCCAAGGCCATCGAGGCAATCAAGATATTTCGCGATATCAGAAATGTCCCCAGCGCCTCTCGCCCCAGGATCACCAGCAACAGTTTCGCCAATCCCCAAATCATGTGCAACAGTATCAAGTTGGCTTACCAAATGAAGATTTCCTGTTGTAGGTTCCATCGATGGAAGACCATCTGAAAAACTGATTGTTGAATTGGTTCCGTTGAGATGATTGTCAACAATCGCTTTCATTTTTTCACGTGCTGCATCTTTTTGTTCTTCAGTTAAAAAGCGCAAATCGCCAACCACTTTTGCAGAAGGAGAAATAATATTTGTTTTGCCAACAGTTTCTCCCCGCGCATCCTGCTTGTCCAATTTTACTTCTGATCCACCTATTATTAATCCGGGATTGAAAGTGAGATATTTTTCATTGCTCAATTGTTCTCTGAATGTATTGATCACTCTCGCTGCTTCGTAAATAGCGCCATAACCAGCTGAATCGCCGAACACAGTTGATGAATGCCCTGTTTTAGCAGTAACATTTAAAACCCAACCACTCGCCCCGCGACGTGCTGCTGCTACAGTGTGCAACCCGATGGCTGATTCAAAACCCAATGCGATGTCGCAAGTTTTTGCGCGTGCTATAAAATCTCCTCGTGAAATTGTATGAGGTGATCCTGATTTTTCTTCATCACCTGTAAAATAAGCAACGATGTTCATGTCTTTCAAAAGCCCTGCCGACTGCAATGCTTGTAATGCTGTGATAACAACCACATCACCGCCTTTCATATCATTAACACCCTGACCAGTTGCTGTAGAATCATTCAAAACCGTATAAGGTCCAGCAGGCATATCAGGCTCAAACACGGTATCCAAATGACCAATAAGAAAAAGGCGCTTGCCTTTTTTGCCAACATGCGTAGCTACCAAATGCCCTGCACGATGCATGGAGTCAGGCATACTTACCCATTCGACGGTAAACCCAAGTTTCTTAAATTCTCTTGTATAAATCTCACCAACTTTTTTCACGCCTTCAATATTCAAGGAGCCACTGTTGATGTTCACTGTTTCAGTTAAAAGTTGAATGGCATCATTCATGTGTGCGTTGATGTAATCAATCGCTTTCTTTTCCGGCTTGCTTAATTGAGAATATCCAGTGTGCGCAATTGCCAGCGAACAAATAAAAATTAATATTTTTCTCATAATGTTAAAATAATTGTTTGTAATGGTTGCCGCAGCTATGAAAGTAAGATATAAGTTGATTGAAAAAATCCCTTGGATAAGAAAGTGGAAAAAAATTTCGAGTTGCGTAGAAATCGACAATATATTTTATAACGTTGATGTACAACCGAATTTATGATATAAGGAATAAAGCGGTAGTTCCTGTTTTTCATAATCCACCAAGCCATTACGTTCCTTGGGAACACAATTATTGAATTTTCTTTCATAATAGATAATTCTAAAAGTTTATTTTTGATTTTACATAGAAAGAAAGCGGATTTTAAAATATGACTGCAGACAATCTTAAAATAAGGACTGTTGAAGTAACCAGATATGTTGCGCCTTTGCGCGAAGGAGGATCATTGCCTGCCATTGCAGAAGCTGATGACGGTTTTTTATATGTATTAAAATTCCGCGGAGCGGGGCAAGGAACCAAAGCATTGATTGCTGATCTTATTGGTGGTGAAATAGCAAGAGCAATTGGAATGAAAGTTCCTGAAATTGTTTTTGCCAATCTGAATGAAGCCTTTGGCCGCACAGAACCCGATGAAGAAATACAAGATTTATTGCGCAATAGCGAAGGATTGAATTTAGGGCTACATTACTTATCAGGCGCAATCACTTTTGATCCTGCAGTAACAAAACTTGATAGCCTTCTCGCTTCGCGCATTGTGTGGCTGGATGCATTATTGACAAATGTCGATCGCACTGCACGCAACACGAACATGCTTACATGGCATAACGAACTCTGGCTAATCGATCATGGTGCCGCTTTGTATTTTCATCATTCATGGAGCAATTGGAAAGAACAATCTGAAAAACCGTTCGCACAAATCAAAGATCATGTGTTGCTATCAATTGCTGATGAAATTGATTTAGCGGACACAGAATTAAAATCAATATTGACAGCAGAAAAAATAAAATCCATTGTTGAGCTTGTTCCAGATACATGGCTGAAAAGCGACAACAATGAAAACGCTGATGATATGCGTGAAGTATATTTTAATTTTTTGACAAACAGAATTGCTCACTCTGCTATTTTTGTAAACGAAGCCAATCATGCAAGAAAATCATTTATTTGAATATGCGATAATTAGGATTGTTCCTCGCGTGGAGCGGGAAGAATTTCTGAATGTTGGCGTTATCATCTATTGCAAATCACAGAAATTTCTGAAAACAGTTTTTTCACTGAACGAGCCTCGTTTACTTTCCTTATACCCCGACATAGATATTAACGAAATAAGATTGCACCTAAACGCATTTCAACAAATAAGCAACGGCAATGCAGAAGCAGGTCCTATTGCATCGCTGGATTTAGCCTCGCGATTTCGTTGGCTCACTGCAAAGCGCAGCACAGTATTACAGACTTCTCCCGTTCATCCGGGATTATGCAAAAACGCGGAAGAGACATTAATGCAGTTGCATGAAAAACTTGTGCTATGTTAGAGTTGAATGGTCAATCGTGAATGGTGAATAAGGACCAGAGTATTTTGTTCCTCAGTTTGTGTGCGCTGTTTTATAATGCTCCAATAATTCATCACCGCCAAAATCATGTTTCAGATCGCGCAATACTGAATGCACATGATTCGCGTTATTCTGTGTGTTGTCATATTCAATAATAAATGTAGGACCTTGCACGCGGTAATAATGTGGATTGCCTAAACCTGGTTGAGTATGACCCATCCATACAAAACGTAAATTTTCAAGCCCCGCCTTTTGTATTTCTTTCAACATATCATCTGCAAATAATTTTGTGTATCGATGAACGTACACATTAATAAGCTGCAACATTAATTGTTTTTGTGCGGCACTGAGATCATTATAATAAATACCGTTTGTGCCCTCTATCATAGCATTCCTTTTATCAAAAGTGAAAATATCTGCTGGCGCCCCTGTGTCAATAATCGCTTTCTGTGATTGTTTTTCATTCAGCGAATGCAACAAAGCAAAACCCGCTTCGGTTTCTTCTTTCAAAACCTGTTCTCCTTTTTGCGGACCTTCCATCACGATGCCGGGATTGCTGCCGAGAAAACCTGGCGTGCCTCCAACCATTTTTTGTTTATCAAAAGAAAAATTGAAAGAGAAATGATGGCCTTCAAAACGCCATCCCCAAATTGTTTGATCTGATGGAACGCCAAAAACGGTGATATGATAATTGCCCGTATCGCGGAAATGATCTTCTGGTTTTCTTTGTTCCAATATTTTTAAAACAGCGTCGAGCTGCATTATCTGCTGTGTTTTATGAAAAGCATTTTCGCTTAAACAAGTTTTTATTAAATCGAGAGCAGCTTTTTTTTGTGTGTCATTCATTTCATTGAACGTGATGCCTTTTCTTTCCATCGGCACAAAATGAAAATTGTAGCGCTCACCATTATCAAATGGAAAAACAGTTTCTACTTTCTGACTATCGTTGAGTGTTTTAATAAATTGATTAGCTACAGTTACTGCTTTCTGAGCTTGAAGATGATTTGTTGAAATCAAAAAAAGAAAAGCGCAAACAAATAAAATGATACGTGGCATAAGCGGGGTTTATTATCGAATATACGATAACTATTTTGCCGAATCTGTTCTTTTCATTTTTGCATAGAAGCTATTATCAATTTTGAATACTGTCATTATAACGGATATGTATAACCTAAAATATTTGATAACTATTTTTAGAGTGTTCTTGCGCCATCAATAAATATCGATTTCACCTGTCTAGGGTCTTTAATTATATCAAAAAAAGCATCGAGGTAATCAGTCATCTCTCGCTTGCTCCCTGAATTCAGCAAATCAAAATTGTTGACCAAAGCATATATTTTTTCTTTCTTCTGCTTAAATATATCCACCACCTCATTTAATTCTGCCATCGTTCTGGGAAATCCGCGATACACGCGCACCCTCACATTCTCGATCTCAAGCTTTTCATCTGGCACTGCATATTCTGCATTTACCAATCCTGAATAATCAAAATCATAAGGCACTGCAAAAGGGCGCATCAAAGAATCTGTATCAGGAACAATCAGCCTGATATTATGATTCGCGGAAACAGCAAAGTCAGTATTACCAATCATGTATTCAAATATGGATATTATCGTCATTTGCCTGCGATGGGTTGATTCTGTATTCAAATTTCCTTTCGCCCATTCTACACAATTATTTCTTTTTGCCAGATCCTTTAGATCTTCCATAAGAAATGCATGTTCAGTAACTGGCTTTTTCTTACCTGCGCTATCCTGAAAATTTATATTCAGCAACCTTACCCGAAAGCTCATATCGGTCAGCAGATTAAACATTTTGTAAACAAGAAATTCTTTTAGGATATACTGATTATACATTGAAGCCATCTTGCACTGGCTCACCAACTTTGTCGATTTCAGCGAATAAAAAACCGATGACTTCTTATATTTAAATATGAGCTTAAGCGGTGGTATATAGCAATAGTCATGTCTAAAATGTCCTCTCATTTCAAGTTGTATCTGGTCATCTACATTAGTGCCATCCGAAAGTTTAGTAATAAAATGCGCGGGCATTATAAACCCTTTTTTTTCATGGCTGAACAACTTACTTGTATTTGCAAGAATGGTCGCGCTCATTATTGATGTATCATTGAAAAAAGCATTGCGATCGATAGAAGTGGTTTGACTGTATATAGCTTGACATACCGAGATGCACAGCATTGCTGTGGCTAAAAAATTTTTAATCATTGCCTTAACATTTTTATATTAAAATCAGAATCTTTAAAACCTATTTATTTGTTGCTTCTTCAATAACATGACCAACAGATCCGCTTGGCATTTGAATATGCAGCATGGCAGCGATCGTTGCGGCAATATCAGTCATATAGACCTCTCTATTCGTTTTGCCCGTATGAATATTCCACCCATACCAAACAAGCGGTATATGCGCATCATACGGGTTCCATACACCATGAGTAGTGCCTTTTGTTTCAAATCCTTCAATCCATTGCGGCTGAAGAATAAGTTGAATGTCACCGCTGCGTGGTGGATAATAACCATTCTCCATTGCAGTTCTTATTTTGTTGTTCAATGTGATTCCATTCAATGCTTCCAATGGAAAAGCTCTTGAAATACCAGGTTGCTGCAATAAATAATCGATGACATATTTGTAAACCGTGTCCTTGTTCAGGTGCGCTGCATTTATCGCAACGCGATTGAGGTAAACCTGATAATTCATGATGCCGATGGCTAGTTTACTAATATTGAATTTGTCTTTTAATAATTTATTTATTTCGTCAGTGATCTTTTCGCCGCCAACACTGCCTGCGGGAATTTTATGTTCTTTCAAAAATGCGGGCACATGCGCCACGCCATGATCTGCAGAAAGAAAAACAAGGTAATCGCCTTTGCCAATTTGCTTATCTAAAAATTTCAGAAAATCTCCAAGATCTTTATCGAGCCGCAAAAAATCATCTTCCGCCTCTACAGAATTTGGCCCAAAACTATGGCCAACATAATCGGGTGTTGAAAGACTGATTGTAAGAATATCTGTAATAGAATCGGCGCCCAATTGCTCGCCATTTATTGCAGCCTTTGCCATTTCAAAAGTAAAACTGGTGCCATAAGGAGTTACAGGAAGCAGTCCATAATTTTTACCGACAAACTGTTTCAGATTATAGGGAAAGCTTTTAGATCCGAATGGGCTATATTCATAAGGCTCTTCATCGGGAGCGCTTTGCACATAAGTATTCAATGGATAAAGTGTGTTCCAATCCTGCGAGAAATATTGATCAACCATTTTTTTTGCATTCAGATCTTTTAACCACTTCGGCAAATCATTCATGTAATAAGAAGATGTGATCCAATCACCTGTTTTATCATCATACCAATATGCTCCGTTTGCACTATGACCCGCCGGCAAAATTGCTGCACGATCTTTTAGAGCGATGCCAATTACCTTGCTCCGAAAATTTGTTGCCAGTTTTAATTCATCACCAATGGTTGTTACTAATAAGTTTTGCGGGCTCATCTGTCCCGCATCGGTATTGCTGCCAATTGTTTTTGTATTGTCATCGCCAGTGCAGTAAACTAATTGTGAGAGTGAATAATCCCACCATTCATTACCTGTAATGCCATCAATCGCAGGAATAGAGCCGGTATAAATGCTCGTGTGGCCGCATGCCGTTATTGTTGGTGTGTATGGAATGAGTGTGTTCTCGCAGGAAAATCCTTGGTTTAATAATCGCTTAAAGCCGCCATCTTCAAGATAACGATTGTAATAGCGATATAGATAATCCCACCGCATCTGATCAACGACAATGCCTACCACAATTTTCGGTCGTTGAATAATATTTTGAGAGCTTGCTGTAAATGCAATGAATGAAATTAAAAATATGTACATCAATTTTCGCATGATTAAAAATTTAGTGATTTATAAACATGATAAAATTCAGCAGCTACAAAATTTCACTCAGCACTTTTCCAATTGATCTCTTTATATATGTTTACGATTTATGATGATGTTTCTTTTTATCAATGTCTTCATCAAGAACAAGTTTTTCTGATCCTCCTTCACCGCGATTTTCTAAATCATCAAAAAGACCTTCATCGGAAAGATCAAGTGTGTGAGAATTTTCCCAATCGTGATGTGCAATTTTTTCAAGCCTTTCTATCACATCGGTATCATGTACTTCAATAGCCAACTCACGACGATGATCAAAGCTGCCAGGTGAAAGATTGATCGATCCTATAATGGCTCTGCAACCATCTGCCAACAACATTTTTCCGTGAAGTTTCAAATGCTTTAGCTTATGAATTTTAATACCGATATCATCCATTATCCGTAAGCCGCCAACACCTTCTACAATCTTTTCCATTTTTAGTGTATGAGGAGGCCGCACCATCACATGAACTTTTACACCGCGGCTTTTTGCACGCACAAGTCGCTCGATAATCACCAGATCCTGAAAGCGTTCATTCTGCACAAAAAGCGAATGCTGTGCTTCATCAATAAACCTTGCAATCCTTGCCCTGCCATTATTGCTACACCATATAAGCCGTGCATTTTCTCCGGGATCAAAATCTTTTCGTTCCCAGTCCGCCTCGAAACATAAAATGATTTCTTCAACTTCATGAGGGTGAGAAGTTATGATTGCGTAATCTCGTGTTTCAGTAAGATTTTTTGTTTCCCAATTAAGCGATTTCACGAATGCCAGTTTTTCATCAATCACCATTGATTTTTCGTGAGTGAGCACAAATAAAGGATTGCTATCCCGCACTTCTATGCCCGCATCTTCCAGCAGCTTGCGCGTATCTTCATTTTCTTCTTCTCCATTCCGTCGCGATGGGTTAAGCATTACTTTAATCTTTAGGCCTCGCTGATGCGCTCTGATAACAGCGTTGATTAAATCAGGATCAGAAAAGAGAAACATCTTTATCAGAATGGATTTCTTTGCGTTTTCGATGGCATCAATAATTTGTTGCCCGGTATCATCTGGAAGAACTATTAAGGAACGGTGAGACATAAGTATTTTTTGTTGTTTGATTATGTAGCTTCTTTTATCGATTCAATGACTACTGGAACATTTTTGTGAGGCACATGTTCTGCCCACGACTGAACATTATAAAGGTCTGCATAAATTTCGCCTTTTGCCATCAATTCTTCGTGAGTGCCTTCTTCAACAACTGAGCCCGCATTCAAAACAATAATTTTATCAGCATCGCGAATAGTGCTGAGGCGATGAGCAATGGTAATAACCGTACGCCCAATCATTAAATTCTCTAACGCTTCCATCACTACTTTTTCAGATTCAGTATCCAAGGCCGCAGTTGGTTCATCAAGAATTAAAATAGGCGAATTGCGCACAACAGCTCGCGCAATTCCAAGCCTTTGTTTTTGTCCACCGGAAAGTGTCACTCCTCTTTCTCCAACGAAGGTGTCGAAACCATTCGGCATTTTAGAAATGAACTCAAAAGCATTTGCAAGTTTTGCAGCTTCAATAATTTCTTGTTCTGTTGCATTCGGTCTTCCATAAGCAATATTCTCTCTGATCGTTCCATAAAAAAGTGCTGTGTCTTGCAGAACAAATCCAATCTGTCCTCGCAATTCATCCAATTTAAATTCTTTGATATCAGTTCCATCTATCAATACCGATCCTGCGGTAGGATCATAAAATCGCGCAATCAAACTAACTATTGTTGACTTGCCACAACCCGTCGGCCCACAAACACCAATGCGCTGGCCACAAGCAATTTTTAGGTTGATGTTATGAAGAACTTCCAAATCAGCATTATAAGCGAATGAAATATTTTCAAAAACAATATCGCCTTTGAGTTTGCCTGGATCTTTTGCGTCAATTTTTTGAGGGATGATTGAATCAGTATCAAGAATTGCCTGAATTCTTTCCAGCGCCACACTTGCCTGCGCAACAGTGCTCGTTAGTTTTGCAAGATCTTGAACAGGGCTAAAAAATTTATTCATATACCAAACAAAAACAGTGAGCACACCCACCGTCATCGCTTTTGAGAGAACAAGATCTGCACCCAGCCAAAGCACCAACGCAATGCAAACAGAAACGATGATTGTTACAATGGGCGAGAGCGCGGATTTCACTCGCCTTGCTTTTAAAGCGGCGTTCACCGTTTCTTCGCTCACTTTTTTTAAACGATCCTCTTCAAAATCTTGTCGCCCAAATGCATTTACCGATCGCATGGACTCAAGACCTTGTTGCAAAACAGTGAACATATTGCTCTGATCATTTCGTACTTCACGTGTTGCTTTTTTCATTGCTTTTTTAAAACGCGCAACAAACAAAAGCAAAAATGGAGTAACAGCTAAAGCTATTAGCGTGAAACCAGGATTAAGAAAAAACATAAGGATAAGCATACCAAAAATTGTCAACGCATCTACTAATATGCTTAACAAAGTTGACGAAGCAAAATCTTGTATCGTTGAAACATCAGAAGTAATTGTGCTCAGCAACTTACCAGTTTGGTGTGTGTCATAATATGCAAGTGAAAGGCGTTGAAGGTGATGGTAAATTTGTCGCCGCAGATCGTTGGCAACATGTTGTGCAACATTTTCATTATAGTAATTATCCAGATAACTAGCTATCGCGCCAATGATGGCAATCAGCACAAATGCAATGGCAGCGACCGCGGCAAGCCCAACAACGCTTTCATTATGAAAAATAAAATCCATCCAGCTTAACCACTTCGGCAAGGGGCGATGTTCAACAACATTATCAATGATTACCTTTAAAGGCCATGGAGTGGCAATGCTCATAATTGTTTCAAACAGCATTGCAATGAGAATAATAATGACCCATTTTTTATAGGCGCGAGAAAGACTCACAGCCCAGATGATCAGACTGAAAAAAGAACGACGTTTTCCAGAAGACGAACCAGGATTATTATCTTTTTTCCCAGATTTTTCTACATGAATATCAGGAGATTTTGTTAGAGCCATTTCCAATTTATTATAAGCAGCTTTGTGATTCTTCTGAATGCTTTACTAATATAAGGGATTTGCTTAATTTAATAAGTATCTATTTTGTTTTGGGAGAATTAAAATCTATTAATTCCACGGACTACCCTATCAACATCATGACGGGGAGAGGCGCAAACATTTTGGATTACAGCGTATCATTTACTCAAAATCATTTTCCTGAAATCAATTTCTATTCTGAACTTACAAACTTAGTTGGTTAAATAATTTCGCACGAACCAACTTATCTTTAACAAGCAGGAATTCTGAACAAAAATAAATCGCATCCCATGAGTGAAAATAAAATAGACCGTCGCCATTTCTTGCGTAGTAGCTCTATGTTACTTGCCATGTCTGCAATGCATCCTTATATGCCGCTTACAGGCACGGATGCAAAACGCGTGGCGCTGATTGGCACTGGCTGGTATGGCAAGAGTGATTTATTTCGCTTGATGCAAGTTGCTCCCGTTAATGTGGTCGGGCTTTGTGATGTAGATGCGCACGAATTGAAACAAGCGGTGCAAATGGTGAATGCAAGAAAGCCACAAAAAAATCTTCAGGCTTTCGGCGACTACCGCACTATGCTCAAAGAAACAAAACCTGATATCGTGCTTATCGGAACTCCTGATCATTGGCATGCGCTGCAAGCTATAGATGCAATAAAATCCGGCGCACATTTGTATTTGCAAAAGCCCATCAGCAAAGATGTGATGGAAGGTGAAGCCATTCTTGCTGCAGCTAGAAAATACAATCGCACAGTGCAAGTGGGAACCCAACGTAGAAGCACACCGCATTTGGTGGAAGCGAAACAAAAAATTGTGGACGCAGGATTATTAGGGAAAGTGCATCATGCTGAAATGTGTTGTTATTATCACATGCATTCAGATGCCAATCCGCCACTGCAAAAAGTGCCCGATTTTTTTGATTATGAAATGTGGACAGGTCCAGCGCCATTGCGGCCTTATGATGGTCTGCCGCATCGTGGCTGGTGGCGTGCATTTATGGAATATGGAAACGGCATTATGGGCGATATGTGCATCCACATGTTTGATGCTGTGAGATGGATGCTTGGTCTTGGTTGGCCCAAAAGCGTCTATTCTAACGGTGGTGTATATGCGGACAAAAATGGCAAAAGTAATATTGCAGATACACAGACTGCCGTTTTCGCCTATGAAGACATGGACTGCGTTTGGCAGCACAGAACATGGGGAACAGCCGCCGATCCTGAATATCCGTGGGCATTTAAAATTTATGGCGAGAACGGAACGCTTTGTGGTGATGTTTGGAAATATGATTTTATTCCCAATGATGATGGAAAAAAATTGCATGGCGATCTTTTATGGGAAAAAGAAAAATATCCTGAAGATTTGAAAGAGCCTAACATCGAATTGCATGTGGCTTCTGCTACGCGTAGGCACATGATAAATTTTTTGGAAGCCGTTGATAAAGGGATTAAACCTGTTGCTGATATTGAGCAAGGACATATTTCCACAGCAAGCTGCATCATTGCAAATCTCTCCATGCAGCTAAAAAGACCGCTTAGTTATGATCCTATACAACGTGTTATTATTAATGATGAAGAGGCGACAAAACTATTGATGAGAACATATCGACCTCCTTGGCAACATCCTACGCCAGAAAATGTGTGATGACGAATTGACTTAAAATTTATTTGCTTGCGAGAACTTCGTTCACGAGTGTCTTCATTTTTTGCAAACCCGTTTTAGCTACTTCTAAAGCATCCTGTTTCCAATAAGTTTCGTTGAATAATTCGAGGGATAAAATTTTTGTGCCGCCCATTGCGAGAAGATCATGTAATATTTGTTTCAGGGGGGCAGCGCCATCGCCGGGATAAACGCGGTCTTTATCTGTTTGTTGATCCACAGATTTATTAGCGGGATAATCGTTTATATGAATGATATCAATTACTCTGCCATTTAGCAATTTCAATCCGTTAAAACCTGAGCCTCCACGAAACATGTGATAAACATCAGGCAGTATGCGTGCGTCAGCATCATCAGCAGCAACAGCAATGGCAAGTGCTTGCCCCAAATTATACAGCGTGCCCGATGCGCCCCAGAATTCCAGTAAAGGCATCACATTATATTTTCTGCCAAGCATTAACACCTCACGGTAACGCATACCTGATTTTTGAATATCGACGGGTTCATTCCGCTCCACTCCTGCTGGTGGCGCTGCAATTCTATGACAACCAAGTGCGGCCATCATTTTCATTTCTTCTTCCAGTTCAGTCAACCCAGCTTTGCGCTTTGCTTCATCATCCACCATCCATGTAGTGAAACTGATGGCATCTTCTACTACAAGCTTTTTCGATTTTATAAATTCATTCAACAATGAAAGAGAATTTCCTGCGCTCAGATATTCTTTGACATCTCTCACCCAAAGCTCTACACCATCATAACCTGCCTGCGACGCGATGTCTATTGATTTCAACAGCCCAAGCTTCTGCCCGCTGATAGTACTTGTGTTCAGGCAAAAGCGAAAAGGACCTTTTGATTTCACGTCTGTTTTTAATAATGAAGCAGGTGCCAACGCAGCTATTGCTGCAGCTCCTGATAATTTAAAAATCGCTCTTCGGTTTGGCATAAACTTTAATTGATACACTACTTCTATTTGCTAAAAAAGATATACATCAACGTTAGCACCTGAAAATACAATTTTTATTCAGGCAACGGTTTCACCATGATGTTTTTGTAATAAATACAGCTTCCCGGATCATGTCCCTGCAAAGCAAAAGTTCCACTCGAAATGACTCGCAATGAATCTTTTCCCCTCACCTGTAAAACATTTTCCGGTTCTGTATAATCAACAACCGTTGTATCGTTGAGTTTAATAATAACTCTTTTGCCAACCACTTTGATATATTCAGTGTACCACTCATTATCCTTTACATACAATTCTTTCACGTCTTTAATTCCATAAAGGCTGCCGGTTCTACGCCAATCGGTATGTGAATTATTTACCTGTACTTCATATCCTTTTTTTGGCCAACTGCCCTGCTGAAATTCTGTATGAAAATAAATCCCTGAGTTGGCATGTGGCTGCGTCATCACTTCTGCCTTGAATTCAAAATTTTTAAAATGATGCTGCTGCACTTCGCCATCATAAAACAAATGCGCTGTGCTGCCATGCACGATAATCATGCCGCTGTCAACATGAAAAGTAGATGCATTATCGCCCACTTTCCAACCTGCAAGAGATTTTCCATCGAAGAGTGAGATCCATCCATCCAGATGTTTGGATGATGTATGTGTAAAAGCCAGAAGAGAAATACAAATCGAACTAAAGAAAATTATCTTTTTCATTTATTCTTTTTTAAATGTTTATTGAAAAAATTCCCGTTCGATATTTATTCCAAGCCTACAATTTTTTCACTCTCATATTTTTAAAACGCACTACATCACCATGACCTAAAAATCCAAGATGTCCAGTTGGTCGCAAAAGCCCCGGATGTTCTTTATGATCTGCCGTTCCATTTTTTGAAGCAGCTTTAATATCTCCATCTAAAATTACAGTTCCATTCAACGTCACTTTTATTTTATTTCCTTTCGCAACAATTTCTTCTTTGTTCCATTCGCCTGTTGGCAATAAAAACCCCCGCTTCGCAGGAATGACGCCATATACCGAACCATGATATTGATAAACATGCAAGTCTTTATACATCGGCGCTTCATTATCGAGCACTTGAATTTCCATACCTACATAAGCCGCATCGCCTTCCAATGGGGCACGAATGCCGATTCCATTATTTGCACCTGGCGTCAACTGAAATTCAAATCGATAAACAAAATTTGAAAACTCTTCTTTGGTATATAAATTTCCAACGCTGCCATCCTCGGGACTTACCTGAACTACGCCATCTTTTACCGGATAACCGGCTATGTTTCCAGTCCACTGATCAAGATTTGTTCCATCAAACAAAGAAACAAATCCTTGTTTTTTTTCTTCATCGCTTAACACGTAAGGCTCATTGGTTGGCAGCTCTCTCAAATAAATATTTCGGTATGCAACATACGTTCCGTGCGCTTGCAATTCAATTTGCTCTTTTGCAAACAGCGGCATATTATGATCCCAATAATTTTCAAGGGGAATATTATCGACTACTAAAATTCCATTCAGATAAACAGTCACTTTATCTCCTTTCATGATGATATGAAAACGGTTCCATTCGTTCACATGATTATCGGCAACTACCAATGGCTTGCTCTCATGCTTTTGATTGTTGTACAATCCGCCTGATCCAACTTGTGCGCCAACATCTCTTCTGCTTGTGTCCCAAATTTGCACTTGTGGTGTGCCTCTTAAATATATTCCAGCATCTCCTTTCTCAGTAATTTTCCAATCAACATACATTTCAATATCGCCATATTTTTTTTCTGTGCAGAGGTTATCGCCTTCACCTGTAAAAATCAATAATCCATCTTTCACCATCCAACCAGTTCTCATCTTTGCATCAGCAATTTCCTGTTCTCTTTTCATTGCAGTGTCAGAAAGTTTCGATCTTGAAATCGGATTGCCAACAAGACCTTTCCAACCGCTCAGATCTGTTCCGTTGAACAAATTGACAAAGCCATAATCGTAAGGCATCTTTAATAAAGCTGGTTGTAGTTTGCCAACTAGGAAAGCACTATCATCTCCTTTAATAAGCGGCAAAGCCGTTTCAAGTGCTTCGCGAACAACAGGACCTTTTATATTTTCATCAGCAAGCGCGAGACGTGTTACAATCAAAGCAGCCTGATCAGCGACATCTGCATCTTTTAATGATTTGCTCACAAACATAAAACTGCTGAAGCCGGGCACACGCGCAGCTTGCGATAAAATGCTTTTTTTCTGCAGCGGATTTTTAGCCTGATCCATTTCATCTTCCAAATTCAATAATTGCTGTTCTCCATTTATATCAGATGCAGCAGCAGGTTTATAAGCAGGCAATTTTGGCAAGCTATTATTTGCCTGAGCAACCGTTGTGCTATCTGTCAATAAATTCAACTGAGATTGAATCAAGATTTTTGCATATTCAGTTTTGGATGAAGACAAATATTTCTTCAACAAAACCTGTAGTGCATTTTTTTTGTTTGCATCGAAGGATGAAACATTGATATATGCATTCAAAGCATAAGTAGCTTTTGTTTTTAAAGAATCATCATCCAGCAAGTTCATAAATGCCTTCCATTCATTTTTATCCCAGATACCCATTGCCGTTAATGCTGCATCCGTTTCAGTTTTATGTTGATAAGGGAATGCCTGAATGGTTTCAATCACTTTGTCTTTTGCTTTTTGTGCATGAACAGATTCATTCAAAAAAAGAGAAGCAGTTACAATCAATAAAAAAGAAAAATATTTTTTCATCATAATTATTTTAGCCAGTGTAGTTTGGAAGATTTTATGGGTGCCTAAATATGCCAAGGCCCGCGCATCGGTGGATTGATCATATAATTTGCTTCATTATCATCAATGAACAATTGGTTTACCGGATCAAATTTTAAAGGCCTTCCCAATTGCAATGCGATCTTGCCCATATTAATAATCGTGCATGATCTGAAACCATTCATTTCATTTAATGCAAATGGCGTTCTGTATTTTACCGAATCTAAAAAATTAGTGACTTGCGGTTCGGGATCTGGCATCATCGCAAGCTTGTCTTTTAAATTCGGAATATCAGATCTGAACCCTGCAAACAATTTTCCTTTTGGTCCTTCGATATATGCAGCATCAGGATCTTTTGCTTCGCCATCTAAAATAATCTTACAGCCATCTTCATACGTAAATGTAATTTTTCTAAATGTGCCAACAGCATCTGGATGTTGCTCTTCTGCATCTACTTCAACCAAAATTGGACTAGTATGATCCTTGCCTAAAAAATATTGAATGGGATCGATATAATGTTGTCCCATATCGCCGAGACCACCGCCATCATAATCCCAATAGCCCCTGAAAGTTTGATGCACACGATGCACATTATAAGGCTTGTATGGTGCTGGTCCTAGCCATCTGTCGTAATCTAATTCCGGCGGCACAGTTTGTGTTTCTAATTTAGTTTTGCCCACCCAATAAAATTTCCAATCGAAGCCGGTCGTTTTGCTTACAGTAACTGTCAATGGCCATCCCAGCAATCCTGACTCCACCAATTTCTTGATCGGCCTCACTGTGGTTTTCATCCCATAAAAATTATCTTCAAACCTAAACCATGTGTTCAGTCGGAACATGCGCTTATATTGCTGAACAGCTTCAATCACTCGCTTGCCTTCACCAATCGTTCTTGTCATTGGCTTCTCGCACCAAATATCTTTTCCTGCTTTTGCAGCATCAATCGCAATCAATCCATGCCAATGCGGAGGTGTTGCGATATGAACAATATCTACTTCCGGCAACGCGATCAATTCCTGATGTTCATGAAATGTTTTTACGCCGCCGCCAATCATGTTCGCCACTTCGCTCAAATGGGTTTTGTCAACATCACAAATGGCAACCACTCTTGTTCCCGCATAATGAATATGTCCGCGGCCCATTCCGCCAACTCCGATAATGCCTTTCGTCAATTGATCGCTGGGCGCTAAAAAACCTCTGCCCAATACATGACGCGGCACAATAGAAATACCTGCGATTATTGCAGCAGAATTTTTTAGGAATTTCCGCCGACTGTTTTTTTGTGATGAATTCATGATTTTTATTTTAACGCCTTGCGGTCGATCGTGAATGGTCAATGGTGAATATGATCGATGAACTGTGAATGCAAAACAATGGAATTATTTTTTACGTCATATTAATTACGCGCTATTCACCATTGACCATTCACAATTCACCTCCTCACAATTTCTTATACTTAATATTTCTATATTCCACTTTCATTTCTGGCAGCACGTGTACTTGCAATCCAATTATCCCATCAGCTTTTCGATTGACTGTGTCGTTGTCGATTGTTTCGCTCATTAATATGCCGTTGATATAATGTTTCATATCGTTGCCTTTGGCGATGATATGGATCTCATTCCAATCGTTTACTTTGATATGTGTTTTTAATGAATCAGAATTGCCAACAGAATCAATGATGATTGGTTTTTGATTTGTCTCCAATTTTGCTTTTTGTCCACGCATAGCCAAAAACCCGCGACCGCGCTCTTCATAATTTTGTCCTGTATATGTATTCGCCCCATCAATATCAGCTTGATAACCTTTCACTGCATAACGAATATCTTTTAATTCTTCGCTGCGATATTGCACACCACTGTTTCCGCCAGCGCTAATTCTATACTCTGCTTTAAATTCAAAATCAGAAGGCTTCTCTGCACGCCAGATAAGAAATGAATTTGTTTTGATCTGTTTTGTTGGCGTCACTTCTCCGATAACAGTTCCGCTATCGATATGCCAAACACTTGTGTCGCCATCCCAACCTGTAAAAGTTTTTCCATCAAAAATTTGTGTGAAGCCGTCTTTATCAACACCTGTGCTATCTGTTTTTGCAGCGTCAGATGTAGCTGCATTATTACAACTTGTGCCGAGCATAATAAATGCTGACAATGCAATTAATGGCAATAAGATTTTGGAGAAATTATTCTTTATCATTTTTATTGGTTTGGTTTTATTAAGTCAAATTTGTTTGATATTCACTTGAACATTGAATGTTGAAAATTGAATATTGATTATTCTTTCTTCAATCATTCACTCCTGTATTTTTCCAGCTTCCCGACTTTGCAGACTCCTGAACAGCTTCGCAAACTTTTTGTGTTTGATGTGCTTCTGTAAAAGTCGGTGAACATTTCTCTCCGGTTTCAAGACTCTTTAAAAAATCAGCAACCTGATGAACAAATGAATGCTCATATCCAATTCCCAAACCTGGCACCCACCATTTATTCATATAAGGATGATCACCATCTGTTACGTGAATGGATCGCCATCCTTTCAAATCTGATTGATCAGCATTATCAAAATATTCGAGACGATTCAGATCATGCAAATCCCAGCGGATAGATGCATTCTCGCCATTGATCTCAAATGTATATAATGCTTTATGTCCGCGTGCATATCGCGTGGATTCAAACAATCCGAGTGATCCATTATTAAAATGACAAATAAAAGAACATGCATCATCAATCGTAACCTCTTGCACTTTGCCCGTTAACTGATGAACGCGTTCCTTAATAAAAGTTTCTGTCATCGCCGTCACATCTTTGATGCCTCCGTTCAACCACATCGCTGTGTCAATGCAATGCGAAAGCAGATCACCAAGCACACCCGATCCTGCAACGGCTGCATCCATTCTCCATAAACCTTCTCCGCCTTGCGGAAGATTTGCATTAATGGTCCAATCCTGCAAAAAATTTGCGCGATAATGAAATATGCGACCGAGTTTTCCTGAATCAATGATTTGTTTTGCGAGCATGACCGCAGGCAGTCTTCTATAATTATACCACACTGTATTTTTCACGCCTGCTTTTTCAATCGCATCTACCATGGTTTGGGATTCAGCTAAATTTCTTGCAAGTGGTTTTTCACAAAGGATCATTTTTCCAGCGGCAGCAGCAGCAATGGCAATCTCCGCATGAAAATCATTAGGTGTACAAATATCCACGGCATCAATATCATCACGTGAAATTATTTTCTTCCAATCTGTTTCTGTTGATTCATATCCCCATTGTTCTGCAAATGCTTTTACTTTTTCCGCATTGCGGGAACAAACTGCTTTCAATACGGGACGATATTCTAATGCAGGAAAAAAATCTCCCACGCGTTTATAACCGTTGGTATGTGTTCTGCCCATGAAGCCAATTCCGATGAGGCCGATGCGCAGTTGCTTTTTTTCGCTCATTTGTAAAGATTTTATTTTTTATATGGAAGCTTTAAAAAAATCATTTCTTGCTTTATGAATTATTAGCACGAAGCGTTCCTACGGAACGCGGAAAAAAACTTCACGATATTTTGTCTACCAACCAAATGTTCCTACGGAACATACTGAGCATGCCTCAAAAAAACCTTGAAGGTTTAATTCGACTTTCGATATTAATTCGGGATCTACGAAAAACCTTCAAGGTTTATCGAATCTTTCCGAATGAAAGTCTTGACTGCACAACTAGACTCCCGAAACCAATTTTGATCGCAAGCAATGAATGTCTTATAAATCCTCGTTCTCTCTGTCGGCCATCAATCATCCATCATCGACCATCTCATTGACCATTCACCATTGACCATTCACTACTCGACCCAACCATGCGCATTCCTCACTTTTATCATGGTTGCTAAAATATCATTCCATGTCTGTTGTTTTTCCATCACCGCATTTGGGAACATACATCCATCCCAACAGATATGCCTAAACGCTTTTGTGAGTTCACCGTTTTCATCGCGCAGCCAGAAGCCCGCATCTTCAACAATATTGAGTTTGCCATTTGGATCTGTTGCAAGACAATGACGACCGGTTTTATCGTGCGAACCAGCGCCGAATACAGTTCCATCATTTTGCGCTACATGAAAATCGGTTGTCCATGGACGTAAGGCCGCTGTTAATTTTTTCAATCCTTCCTTCAGTGCAGCACGATCACTCCATTCAAAATCGGCTGGCAATATTCTGTCTTCAGGACGATTATATCCAAGAAGATATAATAATGTATGCGCCATATCAGCCTGAAATCCGATGTTCGGACGATCGACTGCTTCAAGTGTATCGATCATTGTTCTCCAGCTATGCATGCCGCCCCAACAAATTTCTCCTTCTGCAGCCAGCTTCTCTCCATAATCATCTGCTACATCGCAAGCTTCACGAAATGTTTCAGCAATGAGTTTTGTATTGCCAGCAGGATCGGCATCCCAAGCATCGGGCTTGCTTGCCGAATCAATGCGCACAAGCCCATTCGGGCGTACGCCTAGCTCACGTAATTTTTTTCCGAAGCGGCAGGCCTTGCGAACCATCTCCACAAATACTTTTCGATCTTCTTTGCTTCCCATCGCAGGACCGCCCCAAATAGGCGCAACCAAACTTCCAATGTTCAGGTTCAATGAAGAAACTCGATCCGCTAATTTTTTGATCCCATCATCTGATTCATCAATATTAAAATGCGGTTCGAAAAGACCAATATCGATGCCATCGAATTTCACACCATCAACTTCGGCCGCTGAAGTGAGCTCAAGCAATTTGTCTAATGAGATTGCCGGCTCTGAATCTGGTCCTTTTCCTACTATGCCTGGCCATGTGGCATTGTGGAGCTTTGGATAATTATTTGTTTGCATATCGTTAGATTAAAATTTATAAAATCAAATCCGGATTACCGGGACCAAAATGTTTCAACATAACTATAGGATCGGTCTTTGAAAAATTCTGAATTTTTACACCTGCTGTTGCAGCTTGTTCGCTAACAAAATATTCATCGTGCGTAAGCTGCCCAAAATGTATTGATGATGGTGTTTCAATATCCCACACGCCCATCTTGCCGTGTCCTTGCATCATGATCATACCATACGCTGCCGCATCGCGAATGGTAACAGTTGCTCCCGGAAATATAGTTAGCTCTTTGGCACTATACGCTTCATTTTTATAACAGATCCATTTGTCCGAATAGCCTTCTTGTTCCATCCCTTCTACTGATCTAACGGGCTTCGGCCGCATGAAATGGTTCTGCGCAAAATGAGTATCTACATTAGGCCCCCAGTCTATCACTTCAAGCAAATGTTCGTAGTTACCAATTTTATCCTGCGGTGTATTTTTCCAAAGCAATTCCTCAGGAATAATCACATTATTCACCAATGATTGATACATCGCAAAAACATCTGATGCTTTTTGTGGTTCATACGTACACAAGCTGCCCGGTGCATGAAGTATGCCGGGTGGAACATCCCAACCAGTGCCGGGTTCCAGACGGTGTGCATGCGAAATGTTTGTGATTTTATTATCTCCTTTGCTGAAATTTTTAAGACATTGCAACACTTCTTCTTTTGTTGTTCCGGGATTGAAGCCAAAAAAAGTGTAAGGAAAATCTCCACCATGATTGTTTAATTGCGGCGGAAAATAATAGGCTTCGGGTTTTCCCAATTGACCAGTAAGTTTTGCATGTTCATCACGATGATGCACATGATGTGGCAATGGGCCAAGGTTATCAAAAAATTTCGAATACATCGGCCATGCTTTGTATTGATTCCACAGCCGCGCTCCGATTATATCACTTCCAAATTCGCTGATGGCATCTCGCAAAACGATTTGAGTTACAGTATTCCCATCTTCATAAACAATATGGCTTAAGCCTTCATTTTTGCTTGTTAAAGGTCCATTATCGGCTGGCGTGGTTGATGAAAGCCAACGTTCATCAATCCCACCTCGCACGCCGCCCAATGCATAATAATCATCTTGATGAAGCTTGATGCGGCGACCGGGTATGCAAAATGATCTTGGCACCCATGTTGGCGACAGTCGTAAAATTCCATTGCCTTGTTCTAATGCTTTTTTTGCTAGCTGATTTTTTTCCATTGGCATGATCGAGTTTTATTTTTTATGTGCGTTCGTTAGGTTTGTGAGTGGTAAGTGGGCAGTAATAAGTTGTGAGTGATGAACTTTCCCTACTCACAACTGACAACTCACAACTCATCATCAAATTTCTTCAAAAAACTTTTTATCCCTTCTTCTTCAAATAATATTTCTATTTCCAGATCATAATTTCTTTTTTCACCCGGCTCTAAAAATATCAATGTTTTATTTTCTCTTGCTTTGGCCTGACCGATCAGTGGATGTGTGCTTGGTTCAAGTCCTGTAACATATTCTCCTTTCCCCCAATGATGCCAGTTGATGAGCCATGGCAATTGCTTTTTTTGAAAGCTTAATGATAGCGCTACATTGATTTTTGAATTATATAAACCACAAACAGATCTTCCATTTGCATCTTCATCAATATCAATAATGCCAACGTCTTCACCATTGCCCAAATGTTCTTTCATTGGTGCGGGGCATTTGCGAAAATTATTTTCTTTATTAAAAATATTATTATGAACATTTTCATTGCGAGGTTTCCATTTTCCTTTCCATAATAAATCAGTTCCTTCATCTGCAAGCGGCCATCCGAAATTGCAATGATAAAGAAGCATGTGGGGAGCCGGCGTGTTTCCGCGGTTCAACACTTCATCATGAATAATAATAGCAGCCTTTCCTATCGTTCCAGAAATCGTTCTTCGCAATTCAAAGCTTGGCCCAAAAATGGTTGTGCTTTTAATAATGCCTGTGATGCTCATTTCCAGTTTTCCATTCGCAGGATCTGGTTGAATGATCGACTCTACCTCAGTTGTGGTATTGCTTATTTCTCCGTGAAGACCCCGTTCGCCATACTCATCTTTTTCAGGACCGCCAACATGCGAGAGACCACAGGTAGTAATCAACCCTCCACCAAATGTTTTCAACCAATCAATTCCTTTATCAGAAAATGGTTGTGGCGATGTGATGCCCGAATGGCTTAACCACACCAAACTATATTGATTGAAAAAAGCATCAGCGATATCCATCCCACGATCGATAACAACTTTGTATCGCAAGCCTGTTCCTGTGTTTATCCATGCAATGCGCGTTCCGCGGCCAAGTCCATTATCAAGCACAGACGTTTCAATGCCACCAACCTGCGCATGGTTATTAATTTTTCCATCCCATTCATGAACTGCTTTCGAAGACATATTCAACTATGGCTTTGTAACTACGAAAATTGAATCTTTCGGATTGCCGCCTGCTTTCAGATATGCTAATAAATCTTTCAGCTCTTCTCCGTTCAAACGATTTATTAATCCGGGCAACATCACTGAAACTTCAGAGAGCCTTGTTCTGATCACATCTTTCTTTGGTATATCACGAAGCGTTTGTGGCGAAAAAGGATTTTGCGAAATAGAATATTTATCAGCATCCTGATTCATCAACCGACCAACAACCGAGCTTCCATCTTTCAGATAAAAAACGGTTGCAGCAAATTGATCAGAAATTGTTTTGCTTGGATCCACAATAGCAACCAACATATCTTTATAAGAAAACCTTGATCCCAATTGTGTAAGATCTGGCCCAACTGTTCCACCTTGGCCGCGCATGTTATGACAAGTAATGCAAAGGCTTGCTGCAAACATTGCTTTACCATTTTCAAAATTGCGACCGTGCAAACCATCTTTGATCAATGCAAGTGCAGTGTCCACTTCCCAATCTTTGCCGGGACCTTTTGGTTGAACAGCATTTGCAGATAATCCCATTTGCGATTTCTCCACAATCGAATCGCCTGACATTGCATTGAAATATGCAAACTTATCTTTTGGCACATTTTTCAATGCATTTTTTCGTGCAAGATTTATAAAGCCGACAAAGCTATGCCCGCCTTTAAAACCAAATGCATTATAAAACCAATGAAAATATTTCTCACGAAGCTCAGGTGTCCATCCTGTTTTTGCTTCGCTTAATGCAACTGCATAAAAAGTTTGTTGTTGTGGTGGAACATTTGCCAACATACCTGCGATATCCATACCATATTGCGGATTTCTCATAATGAGATCCGATGATTGTGTGAATGTTTTTTGTTCATTGGGATCATCTTTTGCGGTAGCCAATAATGCCATCGTTTTTTCAACTGCATCAGGCGCTTCCAAAAACAAAAGGATCTTGCTGAGTGATCTGTTTAAATTATTTGTCTTGGCAGGATATTGAGCATCCAAATAACTTATCACCTGCGTTTTTATGGATGCATCGGGCTGACCAAAGCGAAGGAATATCAATTCAAATGCACGCAACAAATCTAATTGCTGAGATTCGCTGAGCTTTGAAACATCAACGGCCGTGAGCGCTTTCAACAAATTATCTTTTTCATCTTTTCCGCCTTCTCTTGCCAATGCAATCGCAGCTTCTGTGAGCGCAATAGGATCTTTTTCCGCAACCGCTTTTGCTTTCCATTGATCAATCGGCTGATGTTCCACTGCAATTCTTGCTGCATAACGAATAAAACGATCTTCGCTTTTCAAATAAGGCCACGCAAAATCAATGGCATCTGCTTTTGGCGCAGTATCATAAGTTTCTAATTTTCTACGAAGCTTTTGCGTTTCTGTAAGCTCAGTTGCTGCTAATTTTTCTGTATTCTCTTTATTGTCTTTATAATAAACACGATAGAGATCTGATTCCAAACGACGACCGCCTGTAAGAAAATATAAAGCACCATCGGGACCAACAACACCATCAGTTAACGGCAATGGAGAACCGGAAACAAATTCTTCTGCAGCTGCTTTATATGTTGCGCCTTCAGCCTGTGGCTGAATGGCATAAATAATCCCGAAGCTCCAATCGAACGCAAAAATTGATTTACGATATTTTTCAGGGAAATGTGCATTGATGCCGCTAAAAACACTGGTCGGCGATCCTTGTCCGATATTTAATAACGGTGGTAAATTATCTGCATTCGCAGGCGACCACTTATCAGTGCCGGGACGCCATCCAAATTCGCCGCCTCTTGGAACATGGCAAATGCGGATTGGACGATACCATGGTGTTCCAAAATCCCATTCCATATCTGAATCAAAAGTGAAGATATCACCAGCATCATTAAAAGCAAGATCAAACGGATTGCGGAACCCTGCGCTGATCAAATTGAAATTAGCACCCATAGAATCAATCTGCGCGATCCATCCGCCATGTGTGTTCACTGATCCATCATGTCCATTTGGATCTCTTATTAAAGGAAGCAAATTATCGATCTGCCAAACAGGAGGCGCTGTGTAATTATCCATTTTCGGAATCTTCGTAAAATTTCCTGCAATGATGTATAAAGAATTTCCATCAGGAGCAAGCACAATGCTGTGCGGGCCATGCTCGCCATCGCCTTCTAATCTTTTCAATAAAGTGATCTTATCAAACTGATCATCTCCATTCGTATCCTGCAAACGATATAGGCCGCTTGGTTTTGAATGTGATGTATCGCCTTCATCATTCACCATCACATAAAGACTATTAAAAGCATAGAGTAATCCATGCGCATAACCAATCCTTCTCGCTTTTTTTGATGTATCGTTCGGAAGTTGCAGAACGATTGAATCCACTTTTATTTTTTGTGTGCTGTCGGATCCTATTGCAGGAATAGTGAGCCGATATAAATTTCCATATTGATCCGATGCGATCATCCGGCCATTATCATCAAAGGTCATGGCAACCCATGAGCCTTGATTGTTGATGCCGGGGCTATACAAATGATCTGCATGAAAATCGACAGGCAATTTGAGCGCAGCAATTTTAGGATCCGAAGAAACAGGGCTTGCTGTTTCGTTATTTGAATTATTACAGCTTAATGTCAATAGAAAAAGAGCAAAAAGCAAGGGGCCTGATAATAGATGGCGAAAGTTTGGGGACATAGTGAAATTTTGATATTTATTTAAAATGGCGATTCTTCGTTTAAAAAGATTTAGCAATACGTTCAAGTTATGCGGTTTTCTTCTTGTTTTTTACCGAAAATAATGCAAATTATTGCACGATTTAATATTTCAATAAATTAATTTTTTGAGGTGTTTCTAGAGTTAGTTCTTCCATCATCCAAGGTTCACGTTAATATATTTTCGAATCTCATCAAGCGAAAATCACTAAT
>CAIYPC010000648.1 GCA_903927975.1 uncultured Bacteroidota bacterium
AATCCCTGGTTGGTGGATGGTGCCTGCAAAGAATTTTGAAAAGTCGATGAATAGATAAAATAGTCACTGGTATTATGCCTTGTAAACTCTCCAAGAGGCGCTGAAATTCCTGCAGAAATACTAAAAAAACTTTTTTGCTCCGGACCACCAACAAAAGCATTTTCCTGCGCGATGCCTATAAGCGGCAACAGCAACGTAAGTGTGATAAGTACCTTTTTCATATTCAAAAACTCCATCTATAACATCCGGAGTTGATTATTAAGTTCATTAAAACTCGCGCGCGATCCCAATACCAATATTAAACATTGAAATAGGCATTGAAATATTGGTCGTTTGCACATCGGTACTCGATGAATATCCATTTACAGGATCACCATAAGTTGATGTTGCATTATCTTTAACATTATATTTTTGCGAAGCCCATATTCCCTCTGCTTTAAAAAGCAACGCCAATTGATCTGTTATACTATATCGTAAAGATATTCCAACAGAGAAAGCAAGGGAAGTAGATGAGGGAGCTGAAAGCGCATCCTTATCTGTTTGCACACTTGTTACCTGCCCGGAAGAATAATCTGTAGTGGTGGTTGTTTGAGTGAAACTTCCGTTAAAAAAACTGGTATTCATAGCTCCAAAAAGGAATCTACCATCAAAAGCAATTTTTCCTTGTCTGAAACCTGCCGTAGGACCTATCATTACAAAAATATGATGGTAATTATCAAAGTTAACACTTTGTTGAATCTGCTGATTAGGATCATTGTAAGTTGTCCCATTAAGATTCGTCAAATTTTCATATGCATTTTTGTCAAAAGCATTGTAGCCAAATCCAATCATCCCCGAAATGCCAAAATTGTTGGTTAAAAATTTGCTGCCTTCCACTTCAAGGTGAAAACCCGTCTCGGCAAAACCGGGGAAATCACTTCCTAAATAAGAACCTATGCTTGGGGCAGTACTTGCAAATGTACCCATTGGAAAAATCCCTCCAGCAGAAAATGCGACAAAGCTTCTTTCCTTAGTATCAAGATTTTTTTCCTGAGCAAAAGCTGAAAAATTCAAAGCAATGAAACATACTAAAATAATTTTTTTCATGATGATGTCTTTATTTGTTGATTAATTAAGTTGTTTATTTTTATCCATTAATTCTGTAAACCGCACCTCCGCTGGAATCCACCCTTGCTCCTGTTACGCTCGCAAAAGTATTGGTTTTATTCAAAACCCTCAACAATCCGAGAAAAGAAAAAATAAGCGCCTCCTTGAAATTAATGATCATCTTATCAGGAATAACAAATTCAAGTTTCTCAGATTGATTCAGTTTTTCAATCAGGAAAGTATTAAAGGCTCCCCCACCTGTGATGAGCACTTTGGGTTTTTTATCTGCATTTTGAATATGCATTTCAGAATCGGCAATAATTCGTTTTGCAATATGTTCCGTAAGCGCAGCCAACTTATCATTTATGGAAATAGCATGACCGTTTATCATCGGCAATAATATTTCGAAAAGAGTTTCTTTATCCAGTGATTTAGGTGCGGGCGCTGAATAATAATCCCATTTATCCAATTCAGTGAGCAAAGCTTCGGATATTTTTCCCTGCCTTGCCATTTC
>CAIYPC010000649.1 GCA_903927975.1 uncultured Bacteroidota bacterium
AAGAAAAGGACTGATTTTGATCAAAGAACATTCGAATACTTCATTGAGTATAGTAAATTAAAAAGCATGGAATCATTATTAAATTTTTTTTGAGAAATCGCATTTAAACATTGATGGCGTCTGTTATGGAATCTTAGAAATAATTCGTAAATTGAAGTTGAAATTAGTAACTAAATAAGTCGCTTAAAATGTTAAGACCCACGCCAGATAACAATTACAACTCTCCTAGTGTGGCCTCGACAGGAATCGAACCTGTATCTAGAGCTTCGGAAACTCTCATACTATCCATTGTACTACGAGGCCTGTGGGCTGCGCAAATGTAATAAAGAACGCCCAATTGTATTCATAGCATTATCTTTGCTCTCCTTAAAAATAGGGCGCTATGAAGTTTTATACATTGCTAATTAAATACCGTTTGCAGATTGGTGTTGCGGTCATTCTTATTGCGGTCATCACAAATATTTTCTCTGGTTTCTGGCCTGCATTCCTACCTTATCTTGCCGGCGTGGTCTTAATCTTCGGGCATTTCTTTTTTGGTCCATTGAGATTGATACAAGAGTATATGGAAACAGGAGATGTTGAAGGCGCTGAGAAAGTTTTGGGCACCATCAAATTCCCCAATCTTTTATACAAGCCAATCCGATCAGTTTATTATACATTGAAGGGCAATCTTGCCATGATGAAACAGGATTTTGATGGCGCAGAAAAGAATATGAAGAAAGGCCTGGATCTTGGAATGCCAATGAAAGAAGCTGAAGGAGCAAGCCTTTTGCAAATGGGCATGATTTCCATGCAGAGAAATGATCTTAAACAAGGTGAAAGCTACATACGCCAGGCGCTCAGAAAAGGATTGCCGGATAAAGAAAATCAGGCTGCCGCTTATTTACAGCTTTGCTCCATTATGATGACCAAAAGAGAATTTCGCGCAGCAAAAGATTTTTTTAGAAAAGCAAAAGCACTAAAGCCAACTACAGCGCAGATTGTTGACCAGATAAAACAAATCGAGAAATATATTTCTCGAATGCCAGGATAAATTTCTGTGGAAAGAAATATTTTTTAGCAAGCGATATTAGCAGGATAGCTGTCAATCAATTTTTTCAATAATGGGAATGTATGAACGCTTTTTTCTAGAAACTCGAACGAACCATAATCTGATAGATTTTCTTTATTGAGCAATTCGGGTTCGGTAGAAAAAAGAATTACAAGCGCAGAAGAATTCATGCTTCTTATCTTTCGAATGGTATCAAGACCGTTTATTTCCCCTTCCAGCATATAATCGATAATAATAATCGAAGGTTGTTTGTACATTTCTTCCAAACAATTTTCCCCAGTTGTATATGCATCGATGTCATTGCTCACGGATTCCAGCATCTTCAATATTAAATTCTGATAAAAAGGGTTGTCCTCGACAACAAAAATTTTGGGGGGCTTATTTGTAAACACAATGATTATTTTCAAATAAGCTCCAAAAAACAATGCCGAAAATTTTCGTTGCTGTTAGTATGTGAAAACCAGCTTTTTAATAAGAAGTGTTTTTCTATGCAGTTCCTTGTTTGGGAATCATTCTAATAATGATGGAAATTTTCAGAGGCTTATTGAAGTTCAACCTGCAATTGCACAACGCAATTATTGATCACGGATTCAATTTTATTTACCAGCGAGGGGATCTCAGTTAAATTTATTTTTTGTTTTGCATCGCTCTCAATTGTCCTGATATTCGGAGAAATGGATTTAATGCCCATTGAATCTATGGTAGATTTTAGTTTGTGTGCAATCTTCACCACTTGATCCCAATTTTCTGATTCGGTAGATTTTTTTAATTCAGCGACGTTGGGCGGCACTGTTTCCATAAAAAGCAAAACCATTTTTTTAATAAAATCTCTATTCCCTCCCGAAACAGAAATCACCATACCGAGATCGTACAATTTTTCAGATTCATTCATCTGCTCATTATTTTTTTCTTCTGGAATATTTTTGCTTGACAAAAAAGATTCTGCAGGAATATTTTTTGTAATTATTGAAAATAATTTTTCTTCATTGATCGGTTTCGCAATACAATCGTTCATTCCTGCTTTGCTGTATTTTTCCTTATCGCTTGCGAGTGCATTGGCAGTAAGCGCAATAATCGGAATAGAGGACTTGTATTCATCTGGCAATTTGCGTATCAGCTCGGTTGCGCCAATGCCATCCAATTCAGGCATCTGAACATCCATTAAAATGCAATCAAAAAAATCTTGCTGCATTAACTCAAATGCTTCTTTGCCATTATTTGCTATTGTCACTATACAGCCCCAGGATTCAAGAATTCGCTGTGCTATATATTGATTCAGTTTCACATCTTCAGCAAGAAGGATTTTTTTGCGTCTGAGCCCTGTATAATCATTCATCATTTTAATCCCTTTCTCAACCATAAGAATATTTCTAAAGGATTTATTCTAACTTGAAACAAGCACGGATTGAGATTATTTCACTTTCAATTCTCCGGCCTGTATCATGCGATATAAAGTCGATTTTCCAACATCCAATTTTTTTGCAACAAGCAACACATCTCTGTCGTGCTTATCAAGAAAATGTTGGATCACCTGTATCTCAAATTCTTTCAATGTAAGATCCTTGCTCAATAAGCTGCTTATACTAGATGTTGTATTCATAGTGACATGCTCCGCCAGAATGCTGTCTTCATCTGCCATCACAGAAGAAAGTTCCATAATGGATTTAAGCTCTCTCACAT
>CAIYPC010000650.1 GCA_903927975.1 uncultured Bacteroidota bacterium
CAGCAAACATTGCA
The DNA here is from genome assembly GCA_903927975.1 of uncultured Bacteroidota bacterium. GTDB lineage: Bacteria > Bacteroidota > Bacteroidia > Chitinophagales > Chitinophagaceae > Puia. The sequence continues at coordinate 15 of CAIYPC010000650.1, forward strand.
GCAAGTTTATACTTTATTCCAATCCAATTTAATTTTATTTAATGCGGGAAATCCGAATGGCGTAGTTGCTGGAAATACATATCAATTATGTTGGGACACTGTTGATTTAATATTGTGGGTTTGTACCACCTCAGGAACTACAACTACTGCCGTTTGGACAGAATGTATTAATCCACAAAGCAATTGGGTGGATGTTATCACAACTCCAATCGCAATGATTGCCAATATGAGTTATGTAACGGACAACGGAGCCACTTTATCCACTTTTACATTACCTCTCACCTCTGCCTTTGGCACAATAATCCAAGTTGCTGGTAAATCAGCAGGTGGATGGACAATAGCTCAAAATGCAGGGCAATCAGTTAATTTTGGTAATTTATCAACAACCACTGGAGTTGGAGGAAGTTTATCATCATCAAATCAAAATGATTATGTAAAGCTTCTGTGTACTACAGCAAATACCGTATGGAGTGTAATTGGCTCAATTGGAAATATTACCATTGTATAAGGATGCATTAAATGAGCACTAATAACAGTACAAATACGCCTGAACTAACCCTAAATGGACAAACATTTATAGGTTCTACAGGCTTAAATCCAGTCGCCGCCACATTAACCGCTGGTGCTGGAATATCAATCACTAATGGTGCAGGGTCAATCACTATTTCAGGTTCGGGAAGTGCTGGATGGGTAGACCAGACCACAACCCCTGTAACTATGGCTGTAAGTACAGGCTATACCGCGGATGCTGGAGCGTCATTAATCACCTTTACATTGCCTGCAACATCAGCGATTGGTGACTTTGTTGAGATTAATGGCAAAGGCTCTGGACTTTACACTATTGCTCAGGCAACAGGTCAGCAAATACATTTTGGGAATATTGCTTCAACAAGCGGCACTGGTGGTTCAGTCTCATCTGTATTGCAATTTGACTGTATTAGATTGCGTTGTGTTACAGCAAATACTATTTGGGCGGTTGTCTCATCAGTAGGAAACTTTACTGTAGTTTAAAATATTGCGTTAGAAAAAAACTAAGGGAATCAAAAACCCCAGAAAATATAGGAAAAAATAAATTAAGATATAAAAATCGTTCATGGACTATTGACCCTGAAACGGGCAAAAGAAAATGGATATAGTTTGTTAAATATTTAACAAGGATGTTTAAATTGAGCACAAATAATAGTATAAATGCGAACTCCACGACCCCACTACCAATTGTAGACGGCGGAACAGGAGTAACTTCGGTCACTACGGCACCTGCTGCGACAGCTTTTGCCGGATGGGACGCAAATAAGAACTTAACAGCTAATAATCATTTAAGCTCTTATACCACTACGGCCACTGCGGCAGGAACAACAACCCTGACTGTGGCAAGTACTTTTCAGCAATTCTTTACAGGAAGTACTACCCAGACAGTCGTGATGCCTGTTGCTTCAACTGTCGTTCTAGGTCAGTCATGGTATATCGTTAACAACTCATCAGGAATTGTTACTTTACAATCATCTGGTTTGAATAATATTCTAGCCATGGCTGCTAATACCTCAACCGTTATCACGTGTGTTTTAGCTAGTGGAACCACGGCTGCCTCATGGAGCGTTGAAAACACCTCAAGTTCTGGCGGTGTAACCTCAATTACAGGAACCACTAACGGAATCACAGCGAGTGCCGCGACTGGTGCTGTTACTTTGAGCTTAAGCGGCACTCCAGCTTTAGGTACTCCAGTTTCAGGTAATTTGACAAATTGTACAAATATCCCTCTAAATAGCGTGGTTACACAACAAATTTTTACCAGTGGTTCTGGCACCTATACACCTACAGCGGGAACTCGCTATGTTTGGGTTCGCGCGGCTGCTGGCGGCGGCCAGGGTGGTGGCGCTACTTCTGGCACTACCAGTACAGGTGTTGGCGGTGGTGGTGGCGCGGGTGCTTATGGTGAATTCTGGGAAGTGGCAACATCAAGAGCTTATTCCGTAGGAGCTGGAGGCTCAAGTGGAACTGCGGGAAACACAGGTCAAACAGGTGGAAGCACTACTTTTGGAACGGCTGGTGCTCAAATGTCATTAGCTGGCGGTGTTGGTGGTGCTGCCTCAAACTCGGGAACTCCAGTCACTGGAGCGGCAGGCGGAAATGGCGGTTCTGCTACTACTGCTACGCTTGGAATAGCTGGTGGGAAGGGCGGACTAGGAACTACTAACACGACATTTGGTGGCTTGGCAGGTTATGGGGCAACGTCTCCTTTAGGAGCTGGTGGAATAGGTGCTTACCTAAATTCAAACACCAGCGTTAATGGTGGTAATGGATTTGGTTATGGTTCTGGTGGTGGTGGTGGTATAGCTTCTGGAACTTCTGGAAGTGCTACGGGAGGTACTGGCGCATCAGGAGTTATAATTATAACGGAGTATTCTTAAGATGAAGATAGCATTTTTATTATTGCTTCTTAGTTCTTTCACATGTCGTCCCTCTGGAAGTGAGGATTTCACTTCCACATTGGATTCATTAGCAGATAAGGCCTGTAAAAGTTCAGACTCTCGAACTATTCATTTAGGATTTGGGAAGTTTTATTTTAAATCACCACCCAAACCATTTAGTTGCGCATTGCATTTAATAGGTGATGGGATAGGCTCAACTCAATTGATAAGAAATTATCAAGGCAATACATTTTTGCACTGGACTCGTGGCACTGATTGGTCTGGTGGCTCTGTAAGGGATGTGACAATTTTGGCAGCCAAAGGAACTAATAAAGGCATTGCGATTATCGTTGAGGCATTGGAAGATGATGATAATCAGGACAATTCCTATAATCGCCATACATTTCTTATAAGCAATGTTCATTTAGGAAGAGAAGATGGCATTAATACAAGCTGGGATAATGGAATTTATCTTGATGGCTCCAAAAACCCTGATGGACGTAGCGGCTTCGCTCCTGGTATTAGGATGACTCAAATTGTCAATACAACCATTTCTGGAACCAATATTTCACAAATTTATCTGAATAAAGCGAGGGGTACAAATTTGTTGAATGTTGATTGTTTTATTCCATTAAATGGCTCATTTTCTGGAGTTATAGTAGATAATAATACACAAGGCGTTAAGCTTGATAGCCGTTCATGTGCTTGGCGTTTTAATGACAATCAAAGCAACTGGATGGTCTACAACGGAATTAGATTCAAATAATAAATTTTTGGAAAAGGATTTTCATAATGAGTGATATACTAACCCCTCAAGGTCGATTTGATTATGCGGTTAATGTAGTTTTATGCCATGAAGGCGGTTATTCGAATGATGAGGCTGACCCTGGAGGGGAAACAAATTTTGGCATCACCCATATTGATTTAGAAGCTCACGCAAGAGAGTTAAATCTGCCACTTGATGTCAAAGAATTGACTCGAGTAGAAGCCGAATATTTTTATAAGAAGGTTTATTGGGATGAATATAACTACAATGCCATCAATTCCCTACCAATTGCCACAAAGATATTTGATATGGCAGTCAACATGGGTGCTCATGAAGCGCACACCCTAGTCCAAAGGTCATTAACCTATTGTGGGCATAGCGAAATTGCTATTGACGGCATCTTAGGCGGTAAAAGTATCGGTGCTATTAATGAAATATGTCTACACGGTCGCCAAGCTGATTTTAGAATTGAGCTTATCAATGAGGCTAAATGGTTTTATGAACATTTGGTGGAAGAAAAACCCGTTCTTAAAAAATTCTTAAATGGCTGGCTAGAACGTGCTTCATGGTAATTGAATTACCCTGGCCACCTAGCGTTAATCATTATTGGCGAAGGCAAGGAAGCCGTTATTTCGTGAGTTCAGAGGGTAAGGCATATAAAGATAGTGTCTATTACTTATGCGCTCAATATAGAGGGTTATTTAAGCCGTGTGATCGATTATCTTTATTCATAGATGCTTATCCCCCTGATAAAAGACGTCGCGACTTGGATAATCTAATAAAAGCCATTCAAGATTCGTTGCAATATGCTGGCGTTTATGAAGACGATAGTCAGATTGATTGTCTGACCATCAAAAGGAATGCGTTGAGAGAAAATAAGATAATCGTGACGATTACAGAAATTCTCTAAAACGGTATTTCGCTGTCTTCAAAATCATTATAAGAGGCTTTCTTTTTCTCTTGACTGGGTTTTGATTCAGCGTCTTTTTTCTTGCCACCTGGTAGAAATTTTATATCCTGAGCAGTCACAGAATAGATGTATTGGCCAGCGCGTTCGCCAGTTTCAATTTTTTTATTGTTAATCTCACCACGCACATAAATAATATC
>CAIYPC010000651.1 GCA_903927975.1 uncultured Bacteroidota bacterium
TAATTTAGGTTTGATTTTTTAAACAACCACCCGTTATAAAAATAGCGGGCGGTTTTTCTTACTACACATAAGAAAGTTACATCCCTGATATAGTCAAACACATGCCAGTTTCCATTTTAATGATTTCCAATTTCTTAATTGTCCCCAATATACGAAAATGTTCGTTATTGATACATGAAGTGTACGGTTTTGATACACTCTCGTTTTTTAAAGAACTCTTAAAAAATTAATTGCCACAGCTTTATATTTAAGGTAAACTTGTGGCATTAATTGTTGCATTAGACGAAGAAAATATTTTAATTGTTACACATGATCCTAAAAAATGCATCCGTACTGATAGTAGATGACGATCCAGATGTGCTCACTGCCGTCAGGTTATTATTAAAAACAGAAACGGCAGGAGTGACCATCGAAAAGAACCCTGAGAACATCCGGGCCCTGCTTTCAAAACAATCTTTTGATATTGTTTTGCTTGATATGAACTTCAATAGCAGTATCAATACGGGCAACGAAGGTCTTTTTTGGCTGAAAAAGCTTAGAGAATTTGGCTGCAATGCCGCCGTGATAATGATTACGGCCTACGGCGATATTGATCTGGCCGTTCGATCATTGAAAGAAGGAGCTACTGATTTTGTGGTGAAGCCATGGCACAACGAGAAGCTCATTCTTACTATTAAAGATGCACTGAGGAAAAAAGAAAATAAAGGAGGAGCCGGCTATGTTAGCTCCTCAGATTCAATTATCGGCTCGGAACTGATTGGCGAATCGGAAGTGATGCAGCAAATTTTTTATAAGATTGAAAAAATTGCCCCCACGGATGCCAACATATTAATATTGGGAGAAAACGGAACGGGGAAAGATTTGATCGCAAAAGCAATCCATCAGCAGTCGTTGCGGGCAGACAAACCTTTTATTAAGGTAGATGTGGGGGCGCTCACGGAAAGTTTATTCGAAAGCGAATTGTTCGGGCACAAAAAAGGAGCATTCACTGATGCCCGGGAAGATAGGGTCGGACTTTTTGAAACGGCATCAGGAGGAACATTATTTTTGGATGAAATTGGAAATATATCACTGCATCAACAGGCGAAATTATTATCGGTTCTACAGAACAGAAAGATAACAAGAATAGGGACCAATCAACCAATACCAATTGATATTCGCCTGATATGTGCCACCAATATGCCTTTGAGCGAACTCGCGAATGAAACCCGTTTTCGTAAAGATTTGATCTATCGTATCAACACCGTTGAAATAATGGTGCCTCCATTACGCAAAAGAGGGGACGACGTTGAGCTTCTTGCAAAACATTTTGTTCGTATCTACGCAAAAAAATATTTCAAGAGCTCAGATAATTTTGATGCAAAAGCGCTGGAAAAACTTTCTGACTATCATTTCCCCGGAAATGTGAGAGAGCTTCAATATACCATTGAACGTGCGGTTATCATGGGAGAAAACGATGTGCTCCACGCAAGCGATCTAATTTTTTCGCCCATTGAATCGCCCAGAGAATTGCGCGATGAGCCAGATGAACTAAATTTAAGTCAGGTGGAGAAAAACACTATTTTAAAAGTCATCGAAAAACATAACGGCAACATCAGCAAGGCTGCGAAAGAGCTCGGGCTCACGCGAACTGCATTGTATCGCCGTCTAAGCAAATATGATATTTGAACGCTACCATTATTTACGCCTGCTCTTTAGGGTTGTATTTTTATTTCTGACAATCATTGCAGCTTCTATTATTATTGTGAAAGGTTGGTTTGTCTATTTGATTATTATGGCGCCAATCATTCTTGCACAGCTTGTGGATTTTTATCGCTTCAATAAAAAAGCGCAGGACGAAGTGCAGCAATTTGTAGAGTCGGTTCATTACCGCGATTTCTCACGCTACTTCGATGTGAAGCGTGCACCTGTTGAACTGCAGCCATTGCGCCAGGGCTTTAATGATATCAATACAACGTTCAAGCACATCAGCCGCGAAAAAGAAACACAATATTTATATCTGCAAAAAATATTGGAGCTGGTGGAGACCGGTATACTTTCTTATCAGCACGAAAACGGTGAAATTGGTTGGATGAATGAATCCCTGAAAAATATGCTCGGCGTTCCTTATCTCAAAACAATACATTCATTGGAGAAGCGTGATGCTTCGTTATATCGCGAAGTGTTGAGCGTTCGTCCAGGGCAAAGCAAGGTTGTTTCAATAACAAGAGATGGAAGTGTTTTTAAAGCATTGATATCAGCCACTGCATTTCAAACAGATAATATCGTTTATAAACTGATCGCATTTCAAAATGTGGATGAAGCGCTGGATGAAACAGAAGCAAAAGCGTGGCAGAAATTATTGAGCGTGATGACGCATGAGATCATGAATTCCATTGCGCCGATTTCTTCATTGGCAGATACGATGCTGCACCGTTTGCAAAATTCGGTTAAGCATCTCCGTGACCAGCCCGCTGCAATTGAAGATTTGCAATTAGGTATTGATACAATAAGAAGAAGGAGCGAAGGACTTTTGCGATTTGCGGAGACGTATAGAAACCTGAACAAAATAACTGCGCCCAACTTAAAGAAAATTTATGTGAGGGATTTGTTCGAGAATCTTCATCAATTGATGCAGCCCACACTTGCGCAAAAAAATATTGAGCTGGAAGTGATATTAAAAGATACCGACTTAACGATGGAAGCCGATCCCAGTTTGGTGGAACAAGTGCTTATCAATTTAGTGGTGAATGCGATCGAAGCCGTGAAAGACAAACCTGCGCCGAGGATTAGTTTGTCAGCATCTATTATAAGAAATAATAAAATAGTTATCAAAGTAACTGATAATGGCGGCGGCATATCAACAGAATTGCTGGATAAGATTTTTGTTCCATTCTTCAGCACCAGAAAAAGTGGAAGTGGAATTGGCTTGAGCCTTTGCAAACAAATCATGCTGCTACATAAAGGAAGTATTCAGGTGCAATCAACAGAAGGAGGGGGCTCGGTGTTTTCGCTGACGTTTTAGAGATTAGGAAAAACATTCAATAATCAAGTGAATGCACTTCAGAAAAATCAAGTTGTAAAATTTCAAAATGATTTCCTCACTCGACATCTTTTATTGAACAGGGTTCAATGTTTGTTCGATGTGGGTGCCTTCGGGACTTCTTTATGCTAGCCCTGAAAAGGAGACATCATTCAGCGATGGGTGTAGCCCATCGCGCAATTGGTTAATTATTTTTATAAAAATCAGAAAAATGAATTTGAAATTTCAATCGAATCCAATCATTCTTTTTCCTTCTTCATATACTCATCCGCAAAATGCTCCTTCCTTTTTGGTTGTGAAAATTTTTCTTCGTTATATTTTTTTGAATCTCCTTTTGGGATCGATAATGATTTCCAGTTTTCACCAATCAACATTTTTCCGATAAAAAAAATTTGTCCAACATGATAAGGATAATGTGCAAGTTGTCTGTTGATCGCTTCTGCAACCGTGTGCCCAAGATTTCTTATATAAACAATCTGTTCAAGATCTTTTTCATGTAATGAATTCAATGCATTGAAAAGACAATCCCATCCTTCATTCCATTTATTCAATAATTCTGTTCTGTCTTTTATATCATTAATAAACTCAGACTCTCTTTCGCGCCATTCTTTTTCACCATCTGTAGTTAGAAAATCTGTCCACCGCGAAAGCATATTTCCCCAAAGGTGTTTTACGATTGTTGCAATGCTGTTGCTTTCCTCATTGTATTTCCAGAAAAGCTGTTCATCAGAAAGCTGATCAAAAGTTTTTTTGCCAAGCATTTTGTAATATTCAAATTGCTTTTTTGCACTACTGAGATAATCGTCTGCCATGAGAGTAAGTTTTATAGATGCTTAAAATTACAAAATGATATTTAGCTTTTAATTTTCACGCAGAGGCGCAGGATACACAGAGAAATACAATAAATGGATTTCATTCTCTGCGTGCTCTGCGCCTCCGTGTGACATTTTCTTTGACTTTCACGAGAACGAAGGTTTCATTTAATTAGAAATCTAACATCATACATCTCAAATTCCACATCGAAAAGCCCACGTTTTCCACTATTGCAAAGAACAAATCCTTTTCTTATTTTGCGCCTGAATTGAATCATGTTGATTCAATCATTTTTTAAAAATTTAAACCTGTTCCACAATGAAAAAAGCACTCCTAGCTTTCGCTATTCTATTCCTTGCTAAAGCATCTTTCGCACAAACAGACGACATTTTAAACAAAGCAACTTCTGCGGCATCAGCAGCAGGCTTTAACGTAGGCTCGCTTACCAGCGGCATTATGGGCAAACTTGGTTCTGCATTAACGCTTACAAAAGCACAGTCTCCAAAAGTTACTTCTGCGGTGAGCACGTATCTAACTGCGAAATCTAAAATTCTTCCGCTCGCATCAACAGCTAAAGACCAGTACACACAAAAACAAAGTGGTTTGTTCAACACACTTAAAACAAAACTGGCGGGCGTTTTAGTAAAAGATCAGATGAATAAATTTCTTGGTCTCAAGCCGGCGACAAACACGCCGACTAACGTGCTGTCGCAATTATTTTTTTAAACTTGTTATTCGTGCCGTATAAAGGGTCCTTCATTTTTGAAGGGCCTTTTCTTTTATTTGAGTGATGTTACATGCGCCGCTACTACAACCCATATTCCTTTTCTTTTCACATAGATATCCAGATAACAGGTTTTCGCAATTATAGTCTGAGGATTATTTTTTGATGAGCCGCTGATATATGCAGTTATCGCCCCGACATTTTCAGAGAACATGCGAACATCGGCACTATCAATTTTTACATCAAGCGGATCTTGTTTTGCTACATTGCTAATGATATCTTTCTTCGTCATTTTTTTTCCTGAAGGGGAAATCAATATCAGATCATCAGCAAAAATTTTATTCAATGTTGCAGTGTCTTTTGTGGCATAACAACCCATCCATTGCTGATTTAGTTTTTTTATTTGATTCGCATCTTTGCTTTGAGAAAATGCATGTTGAATAATTAGGATAAATAAAATAAATAGCGAAGGCTTTTTCATTTTAATGGAATTTGTTTTGATAGATAATACAGTTGATGAGGCAATGAAATTATTATGAAGCTATGTACCTTGAGTATTCTTTCAAATTTTTGTGAACAGATTTAACTAAAATATTATGGAGAGCATATTCGATAAATCACAAATAGAAAAAGCGTTGCGTTTTAAAAATCTGCATGAACGTGATAGATTATTTATTATACCAAATGCTTGGGATGCTGGTTCTTCAAAAATTCTCGAAAATCTGGGTTTTGAAGCAGTTGCAACTACCAGCGCAGGACTTGCTTTTTCGCTCGCAAAACCAGATGCAGCACGTTCTGTTACACGTGATGAAAATTTAACCAATGCAAATGCTATTGCCGCTGCAACATTTCTTCCTGTTTCTGTTGATCTGGAAAATGGTTATGGTGATGATCCCGAAACTTGTGCAGAAACTATTTTGCTTGCAGCAAAAAATGGATTGGTTGGTTGCACGCTTGAAGATGCAACGGGGCTTGATAATAATCCGATTTATGATTTTGATCTATCGGTTGCGCGGATCAAAGCTGCTGTGAAAGCGGCACGCAGTCTCCCTTTTCCTTTTATGCTCACTGCGCGGGCTGAAAACTATTTGTATGGAAAATTAGATTTGAAAGATACTGTTCGTCGTCTCGAAGCATTTGCTGATGCAGGTGCTGATGTGCTTTATGCTCCAGGTTTAAAAACAAAAAATGAAATTGAAACAATCGTGAAAGCAGTTTCGCCAAAACCTGTGAATTTTTTATTTGGGCTTACTGAACCAAGCATCACGTTAAATGATTTGCAAGAAATGGGCGTGAAAAGAATTAGTGTAGGATCTACATTGGCTCGTGCTGCATATAGTGCATTCATTGTTGCTGCTAAAGAAATAAAAGACAAAGGAACATTCAATTTTGCGAGGGATGCGATTGCTTACGGAGAGATTAATAAAATGTTCAGGAAATAAAAATGAAAAGCCTCCGCATTTGCAGAGGCTTTTTGAAATAAATATTTAAGATCACATCGCATCAATTTCTCTCACCTCAACATTTCCGCCAAAGGAAAGAATAGGACAACCATTTGCTAATTCTGCGGCTTCTTCAAGTGATGCTGCTTTCACAATGGTATATCCGCCGATTGCTTCTTTGATTTCGGTGTATGGACCATCTGTAATCACATGATTTGCTTTCACTACTTTGCCAGAATGGCTCAGGCGATTGCCACGATCAACTAATTTATTTTGCGCAGCGATGCCGCCAATCCAGTCCATCCAGCGTTTCATCATTGCCTGCATTTCTTCTGGCGAAGCTTGCTGCGTTCCTCTATTCTCTGCTCTGAATACAAATAGAAACTCTTTCATTGTTTTATTTTTTTGATGTTAAAAACGAATGACAAGCGAAGGTTGGTGAATTGGACAAAAGGCGGAAATATTTTTTAGAACACATGGGGTGTTTATTTATTTAACAGAATTCCAGATGTTGGAGACCCTGAAAAAGCCTTCTTTCAAAAACTTAAATTTCATTGATAAAACAAACGTTTGCATATTATCATCAATATTTATCGCTTTTTCTTAACTTCATCGCTTCTATAAACTTCATTTTAATAAAATAAATATCAGATGCAGGACAAACTCCAGGAAGTAATTCAACAACTGACCGATCAGAATACTGAAAAAGTAAAAGTAGCTGTCGTGGATTTGGATGGAGTGCTACGCGGCAAGATGATGAGCTTTGAAAAATTTAAATCTATTGCTGAAAAAGGTTTTGGTTTTTGTGATGTGCTGTTCGGATGGGATGCAGCCGATGTAGCTTATGATAATGCAAAAATCACAGGCTGGCATACTGGTTATCCTGATGCGTCTGCACTGGTTGATCTTGATACTTTTCGTCAGGTACCATGGGAAAATGGACTACCATTTTTTCTAGCGGATTTTCGCGATGAAAAAAATAATAATCTTCCTTGCCCTAGAACTTTGCTGATAGGCATAGCAAAACAAGCTGGCGACGCTGGTTACATCCCTTATTTTTCACAAGAGTTTGAGTGGTTCAATTTTATTGACAACAACGATGAACTATATGCAAGCAAATTCAGCAAGCTAAAGCCAATGACGAATGGCATGTTTGGATATTCCATTTTGCGTGCTTCACAAAAAAGCGAATTTTTTCATGATCTGTTCGACTCGCTTAAAAAATTCGGTATTCCAATCGAAGGCATTCATACCGAAACCGGTCCCGGCGTTTATGAAGCTGCGATGCTATATGCAAAAGTTTTGGAAGCGGGTGATAGAGCAGTGCTTTTCAAAAGTGGCGTGAGGGAGATTGCGCACCGCCATGGTTTGATTGCAACCTTCATGGCGAAGTGGAATGAAAATCTACCGGGCTGCAGCGGACATGTGCATCAGAGTTTATGGTCGGCTGATGGAAAACACAATTTGTTTTATGATAAGAAATCAAAAACAAATATGAGCTCACTGCTCGAAAGTTATATTGCGGGACAGTTGCTTTGTCTGCCTTATGTTTTGCCGATGTATGCACCAACAATTAATAGTTATAAGAGATTGGTGGAAGGAGCTTGGGCACCTACTACATTAACATGGGCAATCGATAACCGCACTACCGCATTGCGGGTATTGCCCGCTGGCAGCAGCTCTGCGCGATTGGAAACAAGGGTGGTCGGATCTGATTCAAATCCATATCTCGCGATGTCTGCTTGTCTAGCTTCAGGTTTATACGGCATTAAAAATAAATTGAAACTGAAAACGCCCGCAACTATCGGTAATGGTTATGCGGATAAAAGAAACGGTATTCTTCCTGGAAGCCTATGGGATGCAACGCAGGCAATGAAAAATTCTGATATCGCCAAGGAATTATTTGGTGAAGCATTTGTGGCGCATTATGCAGGAACCCGTGAGTGGGAATGCAGACAATTTGCAAAAGTGGTTACAGATTGGGAATTGAAAAGATATCTGGAGATAATTTGATAATGTTGGTTTCCGATATTTTCTGCTATCGAGCAAGTAACAGTTGTTGATCGATGAAGCGAAGAGAGAAAATAAATTGATTGTAAATTTGCGCAAAACCTTTCTTTATGGGACTAATATATGCTGAGATAACATTAATTAACGGTGATGATTTAGCCATGGTTCGTCGTCATTTATTAGACAAGGATGATGTAAAACAAATGAACGTGGAAATGCTGGTAGATACTGGCAGCGTTTATATGTGTATCAACGAAAACATACAGGAACAATTGCAATTGCCTACTGTAGAGAAAAGAAAAGGACAACTTGCAGATGGAAGTATTGTTGAATATGATGTTGTTGGTCCTATAGAGGTGAAGTTTAAAAACCGCAGATGCACTACAAGCGCAATGGTTTTGCCCGGTGATAATGAGCCTTTGCTTGGTGCAATACCATTAGAAGATATGGATGTTGTTATACATCCGCAAAGGCAAGAATTGATTGTGAACCCAGACCATCCTTATTTCGCACAAATGAAGTTGAAATAAAACATTATTCTAAAATTGATTTATAAATCTCCTATTCCTTCACATTTAAAATAAAATGTTTTCATGATTGATTTTAATACAGTCCGCCAATACAATTTTCCAACGATTATCAGATTTGGCGCAGGCGCGGTAAAAGAATTGCCAGCTTATTTAAAAGCTAACGGACTTGCACAACCGCTTATTGTTACCGATCCCGTAGTAAGACAATTGGGTTTCTTTAAAGAAATTATCGAAGACCTTTCGGCACAATTTATTTCTGTAGAAGTGTTTTCTGATATTCATAAAAACCCCGTTAAATCAGATGTGCTGAAGGGCGGCGATGTTTATAAAAATACAAACAGGGATTCCATCATCGGCATCGGCGGTGGTGCAGGAATGGATGTCGCAAGAGCGATTGCATTGCGAGTCAATCATCATCGCGATCTTTTTGATTATGATGATCTGATTGGCGGCGATCAATATGTAACAGAATCTGTGCCTCATTTTATTACTATTCCCACAACAAGCGGAACGGGAAGCGAAGTGGGGCGCAGTGCAATTATTTCAGAAGATGACACACATCGTAAAAGAATTTTGTTCCATCCGAAATTGCTGGCAAAAATTGTTTTTGCAGATCCTTTATTAACGATGGATCTTCCGCCATTTGTTACTGCCGCAACAGGCATGGATGCGCTCACGCATAATATGGAAGCATTTCTTGCAAAAGGTTTTCATCCGATGGCTGATGGTATTGGCTTGGAAGGTGTGAAGTTGGTGAATGAATCAATCGTTGATGCAGTGAATAATCCTACACTTGAATCAAGAAGCAAAATGATGATTGCTTCATTGATGGGCGCCGTTGCATTTCAAAAAGGATTGGGCGTTGTGCATTCGCTTGCGCATCCACTTTCTTCTTTATTGGATACACATCACGGTTTGGCAAATGCTGTAAATCTTCCACACGGAATGCGATTTAATATTTCAGGTTTTGAAGATAAATTCAGAAGATTAGCGAGAACGATGGAATTGAAAGAAGAAACTGGCGAAGCCGTAGTGGAGCATTTATTTAAATTAAATGGACAAATTGGTCTTCCTATTAAATTGCGCGATATCGGGGTTAAAGAAGAACATTTGGAGCCTTTGGCAGATTTAGGTTTTGCAGATTTCTGTCATGCAAACAATCCGAAACCTGTGACCAGACCTGATTTTAGGAGAATGTATGGAGAAGCGTTGTAGCGTTTAGAGTTATAAGTTCAGAGTTCGGAGTTGATCTCCGAGCTTAGTATTCACCATTGACCATTCACAATTCACGACTCAACATGAAACAACGAATCGGAATAAGTTTCACTATACCGCGGGAGCCGACTTTTAATAATTATTGGAAATGGTTCACCGCAGAAGATCTGAAAGATAATCTGGAATTGGTGGAACTTTCATTCGAAAAAAATAATACGGAAGACATTGATACCTGCGACGGATTTATTATGTCGGGAGGTATTGATATTGAGCCATCTTTTTATCATTCAAATGCTGATTATGAAAATGCTCCGGATGCATTTTTAAAAGAAAGAGATCTGTTTGAAAAAAAGATTTTTGAATATTCTCAATTGCATCATTTGCCGTTGTTGGGAATTTGCAGAGGAATGCAATTGGTGAACGTGTTACAAGGTGGGAAACTGATCCAGGATTTAGGATTGTCCAATTCAATACATAAAAAAGGAGAAGAAGACAAAGAGCATGAAGTGATGGTGAATGATGATTCTTTATTGAAAAAAATTACGAATGCGTCATCAGGAAAAGTGAACAGCGCTCATCATCAGGCATTAGATAAAAATGCATTGGGAAAAAATTTAAAGCCAAGCGCTTACTCTGTAACGGAAGATAAAACCATCGAAGGGATTGAGTTCAATAATAAATCCGGAAAAGGTTTTATGCTTTGTGTTCAATGGCATCCAGAAAGAATGAAAGGAAAAGATGAAAGCCCTTTCTCAAAAAACATCAAACAAAAATTTTTAGAAGAAATAAGAAAAAATAAAATGGAAAAATTATCAGTAATAAACCCCGCAACTGAAGAAGTGATAGCTGTGATCAATGAAGACACAAAAGACAGCATGGCTGAAAAATTCAAGCTGCTAAAAAAAGCACAGCCAGCGTGGGCAGCCACATCAGTAAGTGAAAGAGTGGAATGCATTAAAAAATTTGTTGAACTGATTGAAAAAAATAAAGATGAACTGGCAATTACTTTGACCAAAGAAATGGGCAAGCCATTGCAGCAATCTTATAATGAACTGAATGGTGCTAAAACAAAAATTCAATTCTTTATTGATAATTCTGAAAAATGGCTGAAGGAAGAATGGATAGCAACAGAAGGCGCAACGAAAGAAAAGATTGTGTATGAACCATTGGGCGTTATCGCAAATATTTCTGCATGGAATTATCCTTATCTGGTTGCTATCAATGTGATGATCCCTGCGCTGATTGGCGGCAATGCGGTTTTTTACAAACCATCAGAATACACCGTACTAACAGGCATGCATATCCAAAAAATGCTTTATGAAGCTGGAGTGCATGAACATTGTTTTGAACTTGCAATCGGCAAAGGGAGTGTGGGCGCAGCTTTGCTTGAATTGCCATTGAATGGTTATTTTTTCACGGGCAGTTACAAGACTGGAAAGTTTATTGCAGGACAAATAGCGCATAAATTAGTTCCTTGTCAGTTAGAGCTCGGCGGCAAAGATCCTTTATATGTTATGGATGATGTGGAAGATATTGAAAAGGTTGCCGCTGCGGCGTTGGAAGGTGTGATATATAATAACGGGCAAAGCTGCTGTGCTATTGAAAGAATATATGTGCAAGAAAAAGTGTACGATGCTTTTGTAAACAGTTATGTTGAGCAGGCAAAAAAATTGGTAGTAGGCAATCCGCTTGATAAGACAACAGAAATTGGTGCGGTGAGCAGAAAAGAACAAGTTGATTTTTTATTAGATCAAATTGATGATGCGAAGAAAAAGGGCGCAACAGTTTTGCATGGTGGAAAGAAAGTAGATGGCAAAGGATATTTTATTGAGCCGGCCGTGTTGGTGAATGTGAACCATGATATGAAAATCATGACAGAAGAATCATTTGGTCCTGTTACCGGAATACAAAAAGTGAAGAATGATGAAGAGGCAATTGCATTAATGCAGGATACAGAATATGGATTGACTGCCGCTGTATATTCAAAAAATTATGAGCGTGCAGAAAAGATAATGAAAGAATTGAATACCGGAACTGTTTACTGGAACTGTTGCGATCGTGTGAGCGCTGCATTGCCGTGGAGTGGAAGAAAACATTCAGGCGTGGGAAGCACATTATCTTATCAGGGCATCCGGATTTTTGTGCAACCAAAGGCTTATCATATTCGTGGGTGATTGGTTGAGTAGTTGATAAGTTGAATTGTTGATAGCTCGATTTCTAAATTGAATCTGGCTTTGCTCATAGCTCGTAGCTTAAAGTTCACAGCTTGCATTTCCCATCAATTTTATTATTTATAGCTTTGCATCCATTTTTAATTTTATGGTAGCAGGAAATATTTTGTTGATTGATGATGAAGAAAAGCTGAGATCGTTATTAAAACGGATCATCAGCCTCGAAGGTTTCACCATTTTTGAAGCAGGCAATTTAAAAGCTGCTAATAAAATTTTGGAGAAAGAAAATATCAATGTAGTTCTCTGCGATGTAAAACTTCCTGACGGGAATGGCGTTGACTTCACTCAACAAGCGAAAGCAAAATTTCCATTGGTTGAAATTATTCTCCTCACTGCTTATGGCAATATTGCCGATGGTGTTCAGGCAATAAAAAATGGTGCATTCGACTATATTATTAAGGGCGATGATAATGACAAAATAATTCCATTGCTGAACAGGGCAATGGAGAAATTGCAATTGCAAAAAAGAATTGCCGTTCTGGAAAAACAAGTTAGCAAGCGATATGGCTTTGAAAATATTTTGGGCGAATCCCCATTGATAAAAGAGGCGATTGGTCTTGCAAAAAAAGTAGCACCATCAGATGCAACGGTTTTGTTGTTAGGAGAAACAGGAACTGGTAAAGAAGTGTTTGCCCAATCTATTCATAGCTCGGGCAAGAGAAGCATGAAACCTTTTCTCGCACTCAATTGCAGCGCTTTTAGCAAAGAGTTATTGGAGAGTGAAATTTTCGGTCATAAAGCTGGTGCATTCACTGGGGCGAATAAAGATAAAAAAGGGCTTATTGAAGAAGCTGATGAAGGCACATTTTTTTTAGATGAAATTGGAGAGATGCATATTGAGCTTCAATCGAAACTGCTTCGCGTGCTAGAGACCAATGAGTTTATTAAAGTCGGGGATACCAAATCGACCAAAGTGGATGTGCGCATTATTGCCGCAACAAATAGAGATCTGCAACATGAAGTGAGCGAAGGGAAATTTCGCGAAGATCTTTTTTATCGCTTAAATGTTTTCACCATTCAACTGCCTTCACTGCGCGAAAGAAAAAAAGATATACCGCTTCTTGCTGATCATTTCATGAAAATGTTTGCACAAAAAACCAATCACCCGATTGAATCAATGAGCAAAGAATTTTTGGAGCATTTGCAACAGCACGAATGGAAAGGCAATATCCGCGAATTGAAAAACGTGATGGAGCGTGCGGTGATATTAGCAGATGATGCTCAATTAACGCTTGGTAATCTTCCGATAGAACTGCAAACCACAAACTACAAACCACAAACACTATCTGCATTCGATTTAGCAAGCGTTGAGAAATTGCACATTCAGCGTGTGCTCAATCACACCAAAGGAAATAAAACCGAAGCGGCAAAATTGCTCAACATCGGTCTCACCACTTTGTATAGAAAGATTGAAGAATACGGCATCACATCTTAATAAGCTTTATAAAGCGAATGATATTCTTCGGGATCTTTCATGCCGACGAAGGGGGCATCTTTGAGATCAAGAAATAATCGCAGATGCTTTTAATATAGATCTCTACGATTCAGCGCCAAACTATTTTTCAAAACCACAATAAAAAAAATGCCATTCCGTTGAAACGGAACGGCTTAACCAAATTGTGATACTAAGAAAAACAAGTTTAGGAGGTCAGTTAATATTCTAATCGCGGAAATTTAATCATTTCAAACTGTATGCCTTCTTTGGTTAATAAAATAAAATATCACTGAAACCCTTTACTGTATTGGCTTTCAAAACATATTGATAAATGCATCGATGAAACCTGCGCAAGCCTATGCCTTTCAAAATGAAAAACATTTTTCATTTTGAAAGAGGGCTCCTCCTTTCTTAATTCGTCTCATTTTTATACTCTTCCATTTTCTTCCTTTTCATAATCGCAGATATATTTTATCCATTTTGATAATATTTTTTCATTATGAAAATGTTTTGTTTTAGA
>CAIYPC010000652.1 GCA_903927975.1 uncultured Bacteroidota bacterium
CTTGCTTTGGCTTTGCGAATGCATATCAATAAAAAAACCTGTCGTTAAAACAAGACAGGTTTTCAAATATGATTTCTGTGTATTACTAAAGCGGATATTTATTCTCGCTGATCAGCTTCGCCGCAATCCTTCTTCTTGCTTCTTTACTGTTGAACGCTTCTGCTTTTGTGAATCGCTTCAAACCAAGCAACATCATGCGTTGTTCATCACCTTCTGAGAATGCATTGATGGCATCTTTTCCAAATTTATTAATGTGATCTGCTGCATCGTATAGATAAGTGCGCATCACATCAAGTTCAAATGTACAAGAAGCCTCACCGCGCTGATCACTCAATTTCATTGCACGCAACAAAGCGCTTTCTGCATTGAATGTTTCAATTGCCATATCTGCAATGTGCATCAATATTTCCTGTTCGCTCTCAATCTTCATCATCAGCTTTTGCACAGCAGCACCAGCCACCATCAAAATTGCTTTCTTAAAATTGCTGACAAGCTTTTTTTCTTTTGCAAAAGGCGCATCATCGCTGTTACCGAAATCAGGAATGCTCATGAGTTCTTTTGATACCGCCATCGCTGGTCCCATCAGATCTAATTTCCCTTTCATGGCGCGTTTCAAAACCATGTCAACCGTTAATAAACGATTGATTTCGTTTGTGCCTTCATAAATTCTATTAATGCGCGAATCGCGATAAGCTTTTGAAATAATATATTCATCGCTAAACCCATTTCCACCATGGATCTGAACGCCTTCATCCACCACAAAATCCAGCACCTCGCTACCAAACACTTTCAGCATCGCACATTCAATGGCATATTCTTCTGCAGCTCCTAACAACGCTTCATCGAAAGGTTTTCCTGCTGCTTGCAATTGCGTTTCTTTTTCATCTACCCATTTTGCGGTACGATATAAAGCACTTTCCGCCACCCAAATCTTGATTGCCATTTCTGCAATCTTATG
Organism: uncultured Bacteroidota bacterium; assembly: GCA_903927975.1. Lineage (GTDB taxonomy): Bacteria > Bacteroidota > Bacteroidia > Chitinophagales > Chitinophagaceae > Puia. Next base: position 959 of record CAIYPC010000652.1, read on the forward strand.
TTTGATAGCACCAAAATTTGAAATCGATGTTTTGAATTGTTCTCTCGTTACTGCGTATTGAATGGAGGTAGTTGCTGCACGTTTTGCTCCGCCCAATGCAGCAGCACACAATTTCAATCGCCCAATATTTAAAATGTTGAAAGCGATGATATGCCCTTTACCAATTTCGCCCAACAAATTTTCTACAGGCACTTTGCAATCCTGAAAATACAATTGCACAGTTGATGATCCTTTAATGCCCATCTTATGTTCTTCCTGTCCTTGCGTGAAACCTTCAAATCCTCTTTCAACAATAAAAGCAGAAAATTTATCACCATCAATTTTTGCGAACACAGTATACACGTCAGCGAAACCACCATTCGTGATCCAGCATTTCTGTCCATTCATAATATAATGCCTTCCATCATCAGAAAGCTTCGCACTTGTTTTTGCACCCAGTGCATCGCTACCACTATTCGGTTCTGTTAATCCATAAGAACCTTTCCATTCACCGCTCGCAAGTTTTGGAATATATTTTTCTTTCTGCGCTGCGGTTCCAAAATATAAAATAGGCAAGGTGCCGATACCAGTATGCGCTGCAATGGCAACTGAAAAAGAAAAGCCACCACCAAGACCTTCGTTCACCAATGTGGATGTAATAAAATCTTTTCCGAGACCACCATATTCTTCCGGAATGGAAGTGCTAAGCAATCCCTGCTCGCCTGCTTTTGCAAGCAGTGATGGCATTAAGCCGGGCTCCAATTTATCAATGCGATCGATAATCGGTATCACATCAGCATCTAAAAAAGCGGCGCACATATCTTTCACCATCTGTTGTTCTTCATTGTAATCTTCAGCAATGAAAGTATCGAATGCGGCGCTTTCTTTAATGATCCATTCACCGCCTTTCAGCAAATTTTTATTGTCAGTTGCAGTGCTCATAAAAAAATTATTATAGTGAAAAAATTATTTCAAATTATCATAAACTTTTTGCAAAACTTCTTTGCAAAGATTGATCTGATCTGCTGGCACACCTTCAAGCGCATCATTCAATGTTTCCTCAGCAAATTGCATTGTCTGTTCTTGCAATTTTTGTCCTTGTTTTGTGAGGCATACTTTATTAATGCGCCGATCATTTTCCGAAGCCACTCTTTTTACCAATTGCAATTTTTCAAGATTGTCCAATAAACGCGTGATGCTTGGCTTATCACGAAAAGTTGCATTGCATAATTCCTGTTGACTTCTTCCGTCTTCTTTCCATAAATGATAAAGCACGCTCCATTGTTCGATTGTCAAATTCAAACTTGCAGTATTGAATTTTTTCTGTAGCCTGCGAGCAATAGCAATGGATGCTTTGCCAGTTATGAAACTGTATAATTCGCCTTTTTTAAATTGGTTGTTTGGCATATAGTTAGTTAAACAACTAATCAAACTTACCGATATTTTTTGTAATGCGCAAGAGGAAAAAGATAATTTTTTTGTTAAGAAAACAAAAAAAGGATTTGTTAGTTTTAATGATTCGATTAGGATTTAGGGAAATCATTTTTTGTGTCCCAAGCTTTATTGCTACTATTGAGCAATGAGCAACAGTCATTATTATTTCATGCTTGCTTTTGCGCATCATTAATGGAATCATTATTCATAACATACAAATCTTCAACAATACATTATTGCAAAGCAGGGCATGGAAAAAAAATATTGCTTTGTTTTCATGGCTATTCGCAATCATCATCCGTTTTTTCTTTCATTGAAAAAAAAATCGAAAATGATTTTACCATCATTGCTATTGATTTTCCATTTCACGGCAAAACAATTTGGAACGAAGGATTGAGTTTCACGGCAGGAGACTTGATGGAAATAATCAATCAGATCATTAATGAACATTCATTACCAAAAACAAAAATGTATTTGCTTGGCTTTAGCATGGGCGGAAGAATTGCGCTGAGCATGATGCAACAAATTCCTGATAAAATAGAAAAACTTTTGTTGATTGCGCCCGATGGAATGAAAGTTAATATTTGGTATCGGTTTGCTACACAAAATAAAATCGGCAACAAATTTTTTAAGACAACAATGCAGCACCCTGCGCCCATGTTCGGTTTTCTTAAAACAGTAAATAAACTTGGGCTTGTGAACCCAAGTGTTTTCAAGTTCGTGACTTATTATATCAATGATAAAAAAGTTCGCGATGATTTATATAAACGCTGGACCACGATGCGAAGCTTTAAGCCGAAAATAAAAAAAATAAAAAGCATTATCAAGGAAAATAAAATATCGGTGCGATTACTTTATGGAGAATTTGACAAAATAATTCGTGTTGAAAGAGCAGAAAAATTCATGAAAGGAATGGAACCATTTTGCAGATTAAGAATTGTTTCGACCGGACATTATTTATTGATAGATGCAAATGCTGACGCAATTCTTAAAATGCTGAAAAATTAGCTTGTTATATTTACAAATGTTCATTCCCGTTTCCATATTCATTATTTTATTTGCAGCTTATGCAGTGCTTATCGAATATTACCGAAAATCTTGGAATGCAATACCATCATTTGAATTTGATGAGTCTGAAATTCATTCCTTCTCAAAAAAGATTTCAGTCATTGTTCCTGTTAGAAATGAAGAAAAAAATATTGTGCATTTGTTGAATTCTTTGTGCCATCAAACTTATCCGAAAAATTTATATCAAATAATTATTGTTGATGATCATTCAACGGACAGCACATGGAATTTGATAAGCAATCTTCATTATGAAGAAATGAATTTAGTTTGTTTGCAGTTGGCAGATTATTCAGATAATCTCAAAACAAATTCTTATAAAAAATTTGCGATTGAAACTGGTATTAATATTTCAAATGGAGATTTAATAATAACAACTGATGCTGATTGTGAACCACAAAAAGATTGGCTAAAAACCATCGTGGCATTTCATGAAAAAACAAATGCAAAATTTATAGCCGCGCCGGTAAAAATAAATTCAGACAATTCTTTCTTGTCTATTTTTCAAACACTTGATTTTATTACACTACAAGGAATAACAGGCGCATCTGTTTTTAAAAAGGTTCATTCAATGTGCAACGGTGCAAATCTTTGTTATGAAAAAAAAGCTTTTTATGAAGTGAATGGTTTTCGTGATATTGATAATATTCCATCAGGTGATGACATGTTATTAATGCACAAGATTTATAAAAAATATCCTAATCAGGTTTTCTTCTTAAAAAATAAAAATGCGATTGTTAGCACAGCACCTGAAACAAATTGGAAAGGTTTTATCAATCAGCGAGTGCGCTGGGCAAGCAAGGCTGATAAATATAATGACAAAAGAATTTTTTGGGTGCTATTGCTAGTGTATATAATGAATGTTCTATTCGGTGCATTGCTTATTGCATCGTTTTGGAATAAGATGTATTTATTAATACTATTGATTTTATTAATCCTGAAAACTTTGATTGAATATCCATTCGTAAAATCTGCTGCAATATTTTTTGAGCAAGAAAAATTGATGAAATATTTTCCCTTGCTTCAACCACTACATATTATTTACACCATTGTTGTTGGCTGGCTCGGAAAATTCGGGAGCTATCAATGGAAGGGGAGGAAAGTTGTGAGTGGTAAGTTGTAAGTGATACGTCTGGACAATACTTACCACTTATTACTTACGACTCTTTGTACACCTGCACATTTCTATTAAAACTTTCTTCGAGCGAAATAAAAGTTTCTGTTCTTTCAATGCCTTTTATTTTTTGCAGTTCATCGTGCAACACAAAGCGAAGTTGGTTAATATCTTTACAAACAATCTCTGCGAACATGCTATAGTTTCCTGTTGTGTAATTCAGACGAGTGATTTCAGGAATCCTTCTCAAATCTTTTGCAACGGAATCATACAAAGAACTTTTTTCTAAATAGATCCCGATGAAAGCGATCACATCATAACCGAGATGTTTTAGGTCGACGCTCAATCTTGTGCCTTTAACAATCTTGAGCTCTTGCAATTTTTTAATGCGAACATGAATGGTGCCACCCGATACAAAAAGTTTTTTGCCAAGGTCGGCATAAGAGATTTCTGCGTTCTCCATCATTTCATGGATAATTTGCAGATCCAATTTATCGAGATTCAATTTTGTTCCCA
>CAIYPC010000653.1 GCA_903927975.1 uncultured Bacteroidota bacterium
AAAAAAATATATAATGGAACAGTTATCAGCAATATTAATCTGAATGATAAGGGTTCACACAAGCAAACGCATCATATTGAAATTGCTGCTGATGATTTAGATTATCAGCCGGGAGATTCAATCGGCATTGTTCCGGGAAATCCATTGCATGTTGTTGAATCAATTCTCACATTAACTAATGCGGATAAACACAAATTGATTTCGCATAGAAACGAAGAAGTAAAAATATTCGACCTTCTAAAAAAGAGACTCAATATTATTTATCTACCAGAAAGGGTTGTAAAAAAATACGCGGCAATCGTGCAACAGGAAATTCCTGAAACAAAAATTAGTTTGCTCGATCTGTTAAGAATCTATCCAATAAAAAATGCAGCACAACTTGAAGAAGTAGTACATACTCTTGAACCAAATACACCTCGATTATATTCCATCTCTTCTTCTCCTGAAGCACATGTGGGAGAAATACATCTTACTGTTGCAAAAGATAGTTTTGAAGTGAATGATGAAATAAAATATGGGCTTTGCTCAGATTTATTATCAGAGTTATCAGTAAATGAAAACATAGAATTCTATGTTCATAAAAATGCGCAGTTCAAATTGCCTGCTGCTGAAAAAGACGTGATTATGATTGGACCCGGAACTGGCATTGCTCCGTTCCGATCGTTTATTGCAGAAAGAGATGCGACTGGTGCAGAAGGAAAGAACTGGTTGTTTTTTGGTGACCAACATTTCGAAAGCGATTTTTTATATCAAACAGAAATACAAAACTGGATAAGCACCGGAGTTATTACCAATATCAATGTTGCATTTTCAAGAGATCAGAAAGAAAAGATTTATGTGCAGCATAAAATGTTGAAACGCGGTGAAGAATTATTTCAATGGATCGAATCAGGCGCATACATATATGTGTGCGGCGCAAAAGAACCAATGAGTGTTGATGTTGAAAATACATTGCTCGCTATCATCGCAAAACATGGCGGGAAGAAAACAAATGAAGCCATTGAATATCTGGATGAACTGAAAGCCGCAGGAAGATATGTGAAGGATGTGTATTGAGAGAAGCGTTTAGCGGTGAGCTTCGAGCAAAGGATAATTAATAATTGATAATTAGGAATTAATAATTAAGAAGGATGTACAATCTACAGACATCGTACATCAAACATCTAAAATCATAAATCTCGCATGTCTTTATCTCCCATAGAAAAAATAAAACAGCAAAGTGATAATCTGCGTGGCACTATTAAAGAGGGCTTAGAAAATGAAATCACAGGATCAATCAGTGACTATGATCAGGCGCTGATCAAATTCCATGGAATGTACCAGCAGGACGATCGTGATCGTCGTGACGAACGTGCTGAAAAAAAATTGGAGCGTTTATATTCATTCATGATCAGACTACGCTTGCCAGGTGGTTTTTTAACGCCTGAACAATGGGTTGCAACGCATCATATTGCTGGTGAAAATTCAACTGGCGTTATTAAAATCACTACGAGGCAAACTATACAATTGCACGGTCTCATCAAATCAAAAATAAAACCTACTATTCAAGCTTTCAGCGAAGCAAAATTGGATTCCATCGCAACTTGTGGCGATATCAATAGAAATGTGATCTGCGCTGCCCATCCTTTGCAATCTCCCATTCATGCTAAAGTGCATGACTATGCGAAAAAAATAAGCGAACTGTTGATGCCAAAAACAAAAGCTTATTATGAGATTTGGCTGGATGAAGAAAAAATCGTGGATAAAAAAGAGGAAGAAGATCCTTTATATCAGGATCGCTATTTGCCACGAAAATTTAAAATTGCCATTGCAATTCCGCCGAATAATGATGTGGATGTTTTTGCAAATGATATCGGACTCATCGCAATTATTGAGAATAATGAACTGAAAGGATTTAATATAGCGATTGGTGGCGGGCTATCAACTACTCACGGAAATCCATCAACTTATGCAAGATTAGCAACAGTAATCGGTTTTATGGATACCGAAGAAAAGGTATTGAAAGCGATTTATGCAATCGCCACCGTTCAACGCGATTTCGGGAACAGAAGCGATCGCAAATTGGCAAGATTAAAATACACGGTAGATAATCACGGACTAAAATGGTTCACCGAAGAAGTGCAAAGAAGATGTGGTTATATTTTTGAAAAGGCACGTCCATATACGTTTACAGAGCGGAAGGATTATTATGGATGGCAACAAAACGAAAAAAAATTATGGTATTATACACCACTCACTGAGAATGGAAGAATATTGGATGATGAGCAAGTGCCTATGAAAACGGCACTGTTTGAAGTTGCAAAAACAGGGAAAGCAAATTTTCGTTTTACCGGAAATCAAAACGTGATCATTGCTGATGTGAAAGCAAAAGATAAACCTGTTATCGAAAAAATACTTCGCGAATACAAAATCATTGAGCATACTGAATCCGCTTCTCTCATCAGAAAAAATTCAATGGCATGCGTTTCTTTGCCAACCTGCCCTTTGGCATTGGCTGAAGCACAACGATATTTGCCAACACTCATTAATAAAGTGGAACTATTATTATCGAAATATCAGTTGAGCGACGAAAATATTATCATGCGCATGACTGGCTGCCCGAATGGTTGTGCAAGATCTTATGTCGCCGAAATTGGTTTTGTAGGAACCGCAATGGGTAGGTACAACATGCATTTGGGCGGAGATAATCAAGGCACAAGGCTTAATAAAATTTATAGAGAAAATTTGGATGAAACTGCAATCCTGCAGGAATTGGACCAATTATTTTCATCGTTCAAAGAAGAAAAAAACAAAGGCGAACATTTCGGCGATTTCACTGTTCGCAAAGAGCTGGTATAGATAAATGCACCTCAAAAAAAATTATTAGAAAATATTTTATCATAAGTCTACTATTTTAGTAGGGAATCATTATTTTTGCTGGATGAACGGGTTATCAAATACACAACCAAACTATCTTCTTACCCCAAAAGAGAAAATCACTGATTGTCAATCTACCTATTTTATCCTATCCTGTTGTCCTGAAAGGACTATATAATTTCATTTAAAAAAAAACGCTTTAATTTTTTTTCATTTTTTATTCTACCAAAATAATAGACTAATGTGCTTAAAACACCAATTATTTATACTGCTTATAGCTTCCATACCATCATTAGCCATCGCTCAGGATTCATATATTGTTTCTGGCAAAATTC
>CAIYPC010000654.1 GCA_903927975.1 uncultured Bacteroidota bacterium
AAATGAGTATCCGTAACAGCAACAACTGCCTTTAATTCAACCATCACTTCCTCAGCAACCAAAAAATCAACACGTCGCGTCCCAATATCTTCTCCTGAGTAAAAAATCTGCATTTCTAATTCCCTTGAAAAACTTAACCCCGTCTTTCTCATTTCTATTGCTAATGCCCGCTGATAAATTATTTCCTGAAAGCCATTGCCCAAAGTACCATGCACTTTCATTGCACAACCAATTATCTTATAGGTTAAGTCATCTTCAATTTTTTCTTTTTCCATAATAATAAGGTTTAATAATTATCTATAAATATCCGAAAATCTAGTTTATAACCACTCCCAAATATCATTTAAATCCCTTAATCTTTTAATCTAAAAAATCCAAATTCTCACTGTTTCTTCCCACTCACATACCCATTTCCTTTGACAATAAACCTATAAAGTAGCTTTGCATCTTCGCCAGCATAATCAACGCCAATGCGCGGTGTGGCAATTATATTTTTTTTATTTATTTTGAAATCATCGTCTGCAATAAAAATTTCATCGGCAAACAAATCGCTTCCTGTATGATGTGTTGTTATGCCTAAAGCCTTTGAAACATTGCCTGGTCCTTTGGTTAATGTATTATCCAATTTTATTTTTCTTGTTCTTCGCAACATTTCATCTATTCCTTCCAAAGGCTCTACAGCACGGATCAATATTGCATGCGGCACATCTTTTTTGTTCGTTACCACATTAAATAAATAATGAATGCCATAGCATAAATAAACATAAGCCTTGCCCGCATCAGCAAATATTATTTCGGTCCGCTTCGTTCTTCTTCCTCCATAAGCATGAGAGGCACGATCGATTGCGCCTGCATAAGCTTCCGTCTCAACAATCCTTCCTGATGTTTTTACCCCGTCGAATTGTGTGATTAATATTTTACCGATTAAATCTTTCGCGATTTTTACCACATCTTTGCCAGAATAAAAAGAATAGCCAAGCTTTTTTATTTCAGTCACCGATTAATATTTTTTAAGTTTGAAGAACATTGAACCACAAAGAACACAAGCAACACTGTGGAATCCTGTGCCTCTGTGTCTCCGTGGTTTAAGAATAACTGCCCAAACCAAAATTAGCCACATTGCTTAAAGAAATTGTCATATCAATTCAATCATATTTAAAAGCCCATCAATTCATCAGTAAGCACCGCTTGTGGAAATGGATTATCATTCCCGGCATTTTATATATGATATTGTTTTGCGTGGGCATGTATTTTTTTTGGAACTCTTCTGATGATGCAGTTGCACGCCTGAGCGCTTTCATTGGCATTGACAGATGGCTTCATCACAAACAAAATGCTTTCCTTAGTTTTATATTCGTGATGGGCGGCATTATGGTGAGATTGATCCTTGTGTTTTTTTATTTCTCATTATTCAAATATCTATTTCTCATCATTGGCTCACCGCTGTTTGCCTATCTCAGCGAAAAAACAGAAGCGATTATTGAAGGAAGAGAATTCCCTTTCAGTTTTTCGCAATTAACGAAAGATATGGTGCGAGGCATTCGCGTTGCGCTTCGCAATTCTCTATGGCAAACGGTCTATACTATTTCCATTTTAATACTTTCTTTTTTCCCTTTGGTTGGATGGATCACACCCGTAATCTCAATGTCCGTTGAATGTTATTATTATGGGTTTTCCATGTTGGATTATAGTTGTGAACGACATAAACTATCTCCTTCAGAAAGCTTGGCTTTCATTGGAAAAAGGCGCGGTCTTGCAATCGGCAATGGATTGATGTTCTACCTCATGCATTTTATCCCGTTTGTTGGCTGGGTGCTCGCTCCTTCATACGCAGTTGTTGCAGCAACAATCAGTTTATATCATCAGAATTTAGAATAAAGATGGCGACTAACGGCAACGTATATCTAATCCCAACATTTCTTGATGAGAATGCACATCAAACAATACCGTTATATATTGTTGATGCAATTAAAAAATGTAATATTTTTTTTGTAGAGAATGAACGCAGTGCAAGACGCTTTTTAAAATCTATTTGGAAAGAAATGGTGATTGATGATTATGAGTGGTTCACCATTCACAAAGCTGAAGAAGAAATAAAAAATGAGTTCAGAAAAAAACTGAAAGCAGGAAAAACAATTGGAATACTTAGTGAAGCTGGTTGTCCAGGCATTGCCGACCCGGGACAAATATTAATTTCCGTTGCGCAGGAAGAAAACGCTAACATAAAGCCATTGGTAGGACCAAATTCTATTTTACTTGCATTAATGGCAAGCGGAATGAATGGACAAAATTTTCAGTTTGTCGGTTATTTGCCCATTGAACAAAGTGACAGAACAAAAAAAATAAAAGAGCTCGAAACTGAATCGCAAAAGAAAAACTGCACACAGATTTTTATTGAAACACATTATCTCAATAATCAATTGATGGAAACAATTTTGAAGACTTGCAACGCTCAAACAAAATTTTGTATTGCTGTTGATCTAACAGGCTCACAAGAAAATGTTCGCACAAAAACAATTGCAGAATGGAAAAAACAAACTATTGATATTCACAAAAGACCTGCGATATTTCTTTTGTATAGTTAGGTGGTGAATGGTGAATAGTGAATGATGATTACTTACCACTCATTACTCGAGATAGTTCGCTAAATGTTTATCTTGTGCCGCAATAAGGTACTCTCAACTCTCAACTCTC
>CAIYPC010000655.1 GCA_903927975.1 uncultured Bacteroidota bacterium
AACCATACGTCAAAAGCGTTTTGCTCGTGTTCTGCGAATTGTTAAGATCAAAACCCCATTTTGGGCTCACTTTATTAAATGAAAAAGTGTTTGTGAAAATAGAAGTGCGTGTTATCAAAGAAGTATCGGTAAGCGAGGTTTTCCTTAATGGATTCAACTGAACCAAACCGTTTGCCTGTTGCTTCTGATTTAATTGAAGCGATGATTGCAGGCTCATCCTGCCAACAATATTTTTAATTCCTTCACTTTTTTTCAAATCAATAATAGCTTTTGGGTTGATGGTAATGCTGTAATTAAGAGTGTTGTAATTAGCCTTTATATAATCATTGGTCGGCGTGTAAATTCTGATAAATTTTGCCTGATCTGGAAATTGGGCCAGCACAAATTCGTTCAACTGTTGAATGCCATCATTGTTCAAATCGATCCATGCGTATTGCCCCGTGCCTGCAGGAACCTCAAGATATGAGAATGTTTTTTTCTGCTCCTGCCCAGATCCTACTTCGTAAAAAACATTACCAACCACAAGGCCTTTCCATTCATTCACTAAATATTCAACTCTTGCCAAAATACTTTTGTCGGACTTCTGGGCGGTAGCAATTGTATCTAAAACCTGAAGGTCTCTGTAGGTTGCGCTAATCCGAAGTTGTTCATGCTTATTCTTTAAAAATTGTGTGGTCAAGGCAATGTTATTGCTAATGTCCCCTTTAACAAGCTCTTTTCCGTAAGGATAATAATTTTCGCGGCGCGTATAATTAAGCCCCCAATGATTTGGCTTTTGTTCGGGTGACTTGATATAAGCTTGAAAACTTTGATATGCAAAACTACTTGCTGAAGCAGTGTCTGTTAATTTATTATTTATATCATTCCGCTCTGCTAAATAGCCAATGCCAAATGTGTAATCAGCAAGTTTTGAGAATTTTTTAAAGATATCGATGCTTGGTTTTAGATAATATCCTTTTGCAGTATCAGAATTACTTTTTGAAAAACTTATAGCATCATTAATATGCCATCCTTTAATTTCTCTGTTGCTTGAAACAGCGTTACTGATTCCGCGAAAGCTGCTCCCCCTATCATAGCTGCTGAACTCATATTTCACAAAATTCTTTTTCTTGTCACTCAATTCAAAAGAGGCGGAAGATAGTGATTCGCTCTGGGGCAGCAACTGCACTTGCAGAGGCAGCCCCCAATTTCTTGAAAACTCAACCGAACGAAAAGGCTCAATCGGGTTGAATGTTGCATCAACATGTTCATAACTGAAAACAGACGTTAGCCTCAGGCTATCTTTCGAAGTAAAAGGATGAACATTTTTCAAAAGCACTCTTTCCGCAGCGCCATTGTCGGCAGATTTGCCAAGTGAGGAAAGCGTGTTCACATCATAATGGCTCGTTGCCAGATCTGTTGTCAGCATTGTATGTTTGCTGATATTATAATCAGCACCTAAAGTCATTACCCTTTTCGTTTTGGGAGTAACTAAAAATTGTGCGGCTTCAAATTGACCTTGCTTTTGACCATTGATTGGCGCAACCCATATATATACATTTCCATTCACCCCATTCAGGTTCGGGATATAATCTCCATTGCCAACCCCCACGTCTGCAAATGAAAGATTGTATAAAGTAACATTAGGGTTCACAGAATATACATAAATAGAATCGTGGAAAACAAAACCATTCGCAGCAATGTAAGTAGTGTCAATTTTTTTATAGAGAATGGCCGATGAGCCAAGCGTATCAATAGGAGCATTTGGATAAAAAGCCTTGTTTACGCTATCGCCAATAGAGAACAGAAATTTTTTCTGATCCGCATCTAATGTTTGATTGATAGGAGAATTTCTCGCGTCACTATTGCTAAAAACGGCAAACCGAAGTTTTAATTTGTTACCAAAATTGGTTTCATTATACAAATACAAATTTGCGTTCAGATAATTTTGATTTGAATATTCAAACTCAATCTGTATCCTTGAATCCTGCGTTATCATTCGCTTTGCGGTGAATGTAACTTCGGCAGTGTTGTAGTTGATGATATAATCCTGATCGGCTCCTCGTTGCATCATCTGTCCATCGATGTAAACTTTTTCTGTTCCCGCAAGCACCACAAAGTGCCGTCTGATTTGATAGCCAGCGTGTGGTAGCCCCCCGCAGCGATTGACTTCCAAAGAGAGCTGGACCCCAGGGATAATGGTGTGGACTT
>CAIYPC010000656.1 GCA_903927975.1 uncultured Bacteroidota bacterium
TTATTTTTAGACAAATCTAAAAAATTTATTTTAAAGTTCATGTTTTATTAATTTATCATTATGAAATGAATATGTATTTTTAGCCCTTAAAATGAGGATTATCCAATTTTGTATGAAGAAATTAGTTTGTTTGATGTTGATGGCTACGTTCTTAATTTGTTGCAAAAGCAAGAAGGTTTCTCTTTCGGGCACTGAAAAAGTGAATGCTGATGACTTTTTTCAATCATTTACAACGGTGAAAACGCCTTATCAGGTCAGCGATAGTATATTCGATAAGGAAGAAGGGGATTCCTCGTTAATCAGCTATAATGTCTTTACACAATTTGTAACAGACACAGTGATAACAAAACATTACCCCAAAGGAACAAAGCCAGATTTATACCCCTTAGCCAAAATAAAAACTGAAAAGAAAGAAAGCTATTTGTTCTGCAAATCGCTCACGGATGCAAAAGAAATTCTCTACCTGCTTTGCTTCGATAAATCAAACAAATTCATTGCCTCTAAAGTTTTGTTTGCCTACGATAAAACGCCTGGTTATAATAGCTTCGCTATGGTCGATAATAAAAATACCATTACTATCGTGCATCAGCATAAATCTTCCGAAGGCGAATTGCTCTATAAAAAAGATGCTTATGTGCTGAATGATGCGGGCAGCTTTACCCTTATCCTCACTGAGTCAAATGATGCTGCTGCAAAAGCCGTGACCGTTATCAACCCCATTGATACATTGGCACACAAACACAAATTCTCGGGAGATTATTTAATTGATAAGAAGAATTTTATTTCAATTCGAGATGGAAGGAATGCTTCCTCATTTTTATTTTTTATCCATTTTGAAAAAGATGAAGGCAATTGCAATGGAGAACTGAAAGGCGAAGCAAAATTTAATTCCCCAACTAATGCGCAATTTCATGGGAACTCAGATCCCTGCACCATTAATTTTTCTTTCGGCATAAATAAAATTACCATGAAAGAAGTTGAGGGATGCGGCAATCACCGCGATATCAAATGTTTCTTTGACGGGACATTTATGAAGAAGAAAGAAGTGAAACCGAAAGCAGTGAAGAAGAAAGGGAAGAGTTTGTAGTTTGTGGTTTCCAGTTTGTAGTTCTTTAGATTGGTCAGTCATTATTAATAGGAAAACCTGTTGGGACTTATATTGTAAAATGCCATTGAGAACTGCCAACTGGAAACTAGATGTTAGAAACTGAGAACTTATAACTCAAAACTGACCACTGAAAACTGGTAACTCTCAACTCCCAAACAATTGAATTTCGTTTTTTCCGTTATATTGCGACCCTTTTATACACTTTTGAACCAATAAGAATTAAAGATTTTGTCGTATGAGCTTTACTAACTACAGCGTGCCTTATCCCGCAGACGAACGTTATTCAAAACGAGTTGCTTACTTCTCCATGGAGTTTGCCGTACATCAGCCTTTAAAAATTTATAGTGGTGGCCTTGGCTTTTTGGCTGGCTCTCATTTGCGCAGCGCTTATGAATTGCGCCAAAATCTAATTGGCATCGGCATTTTATGGAAGTATGGCTATTATGACCAAGCACGCAACCAAGATCAAACGCTTCAGGTGACCTGGATGGAAA
>CAIYPC010000657.1 GCA_903927975.1 uncultured Bacteroidota bacterium
CAATATTCATAACTTCTGCAGATCTGACGCAGGGAAATGAAAAATCTGCGATTGAAAATTTGTTAGAACAGTTCAAACATTTCAGTAGTGATGTAAAATTTTCAAGGCGTGAAAAATTAATACGATCACTTGCGTGGCAACATTCTATTAAACATGGAATTGCACTTGCAGAAAAAGAAATGCAAATATTAATAGAAGAATTGTTTCATTGCGCTCAGCCAAATATCAACCCAAGCGGAAAACCAACCTATATTGAGTTTAAGAAAGATTATCTGGAAACGTTATTTGGAAAGTAATTCTTTCGCTTTTTTATTCTTCCACAAAATATACCTGAGATATAATTGAACAGAGCTGTTTCGTGCTTGTGTTATTTGTGTGTTTGAAATTTGAACATTAATAAAATTGCTGAATGCCTGATTATATCTCACCCCAAGCACTACATTTCTCCATTGATAATTTGCATCGAAGAGAAAACGCAATTCGGTTTTTTTGAGCTCATCAAAAACAGAACTGCTTTTAAGGTTATCAGTTTTATAAGATGTCAACAAAAAAGTACTATAACCATTCGTAGAAGAATCTCGCGTGCTATAGAAAGAACCAACTCCATTATTGAGCATCGAAAATTGCAGACCTGCGCCGATATAAAAGTTTTTAAATGGGCTATAATGAATGCTTATTGGAATATTAAAATAGTACAGTTTATTAATTGTTCCCGAGTCTTGGGTTGTAACAACCAATGAACCTGCTGAATTTATTGTTGGCTGACTTTTTACTAACAGATTTTTCGTGAACTGAGGAGAGTTAATTTGCGCTTCAATCTCAACATACATTTTTTTATTGAGATACATCCTAAACATCGGAACCGGAATATAATCAGTCAAGATGCTCCCACTTGCATTGAGGTTTGATTGTTGTTGTCCTGCAATTGCAAAAGACTGGTTTAATCCAACGCCTGCGGCAAATGCAATGCCATTGTGCTTCTTTTTTTGAGCTGAATCAGTTTTATTAATTGCTACATGTTGTTTGCCTAAGCTATCTACATTTTTTATTTTCTGTACTGAATCAGAAGAAAATGAAGCAGCCACTTTTGCTGAACTATCTTTTTTTGTATCTATAATATTATTCTGAACATTATTTGTTGATGAACTTGCTTCAGGCTTATTATTATTTTGATTTCTTATTTCTGTTTTCTCATCAAGCGTTTTTAACTCCGCAACATCGGAGTTTATTTCACCGTTCTTCCTTTTATTTTTAATGCTGTTTTTTGTATGATGAGATTTCTCTTTTTGTGGAGAAGAGTTCAAATTTTGTTTTTCATTCAATACATGACTACCAAATATTGATTTTGAAGAATCATGAATTTTTGAAGAAGAATTCTTATGAGGGTTGTGTGTTTTATAATTATTGTTGTTGTTATTATTGGCAGTTGCGAGAGAACTATTATCTGCTTTTGTTTTTTTATTTGTTCTTAATAAACCTTCGTTTTTGTTTTTATTATCAAACAACGTTATTTTTTTTGCTGAGATTGGAGCAACTGGTTCCAAAGGACCATTTTCTTTTTTAGCAATTCTTTTTTTCTCTGTGTTGGATTTTACTCCGCTTAATGCAACGCTGGCTTTTGAAGAATCAAGATTTTTTACTGCACTTTCGGTTTTATTGAGAGTATTTAATCTTACTGAATCATTTTGTTTTATTAAAGAATTGTCTTTGTTGGATTTTACCTTGTCCTTATTATTTTCTGGTTCATTGTTAAGAAGCACATTTCTCTTTGCTTCAATCCTATTTAATTGTAATATCCCAAACAGAAGAGCAGCACTAAATAATGTTGATAGAAATATCCAAAAAAAGAATCTTCGCTTCTTTTTTTCAACAGGCATTTCTATATCAAGCAGAGCTTCCATTGCGAGCCATTGTGCCTCTACAGATGGAATGCTTATTTGTTGCAGCTTTTCAGCCCAAGGATTAATATTTTTTATCTGCTCACTCATAATCTTATTTGTTTCAATACGATTAATTGTTTAAGCTGTTTCCTTGCGTCACTCACGTGCCATTTGCTGGTGCCTTCGCTTATGCCAAGCATTTCTGCTATCTCCGAATGACTGAACCCTTCTGCCGTAAAAAGATTAAATACGAGTTGTGTTGCAGCAGGCAATTGCTTTATCTTGACCAACAATTCATCCGCATCTATTTTTTGAACAGCGCTGTTTACAATAAAAGGCTCGTCCTCTATGTCAGATAAATTGCTGGCATATTCAATATGCTGCTTTTTTAAAAAATCAAGTGCAGTGTTTATTATTATCTTCCTTATCCATGTATATAGGCTGCCTTTAAAAGGATCGTATGCATCAATATTTTTGAACACTTTCAAAAAGCCATCATTCAACACCTGCATAGCATCCTGTTGGTTGTCTATATATCTTGTGCATAGAGTTGACATTGCTACATAAAAATTTTTATATAACAGTGCTTGTGCTTTACGGTCGTTTTTTTTACAACCTTCAACCAATGTTCGCAAGTCAACTTCCACAGGTAGCTATTTTTAATTTGTATCTCGTACCCCAACAAATTAATAAGGTTTAATGATTAATTGGCACTTTTAATTTCAAGGTTTAATGGTTTATTAATTTAAATTCAAAAGCCCACCATTAGGTGAACCTTTAAATTTTCTTTTCTGCAAACGTCTTGCTTAATAAAATTTGATCAATAGTGATATCCTACCACAAGTTTAGGGTGCTTCGTTGGGTCACTATATCTGCTTGAGCAAAATATCCTTGAGTTAAAGGTGACCTCAGATTCTAATCTCATAAAAAAGCCATAATTGGTATTATTTTTTACCATGGTGCTAATCATTGCAGTAACATCAATGTTAGGAAGGTCTAGAAAACTCTGAGTTGTTGAAGGAATAACAATCTGACCAGTTGTTGTGGCTGTTGGTTCATTTAACGAGTTCGTAGTTGCAGGATCCCACGAACTTGTAACCTGTTGAATCAAGAAAGCGTTCGCTGTTCCAAAATTAGCATCAACAAGGTTACCATTCTCAGGTGTAGGGTTTGAATACAGAGTAAGCCTGGCACTATCAATAATAGCATTTTGTGGGATACCGCTTAAATCAAACTTAAATACCGCCCTTATTGTCGCTGGAATGCTATTTTGAGTCCAGGCAGCGGCATCGATTTCCATTGATGAGGTATCACTTTCATCAGTTCCATTGCTAAGCCCAAAAAGGTGTCTTTCATAAAGGTTATACGCAGGTTGGAGCGTAAGAGTTTTTCTGGTAACGCTTTCTTTCTTGCAACCTGCAGCGAACATTAATACAAAAGCAAATAGGAACAGATGTTTGTTTTTTGACATAATCTTAAGTTTAAAATGGATGGTAAAAAATAAAGTTTAACGGCTTGAATTCATTTACGACTGCCATCTATCAAACGTTGGGTAAAAGAAAAATATTTTTTAAGGAGCGGTAACTCCTGAGCGACGCTGTAATTTTTGGTTAAAAAGAAATAGCAGGGATTCGCGGAGAGCTTAAATTGCTGCAACTAAAAATATCAACCCAACCGGAAGGGCAACATACGTTGAGTTCAAGAAAGATTATCTGGAAACATTATTTGGAAAATAATTCTTTCGCTTTTTTGTTCTTCCACAAAATATACCTCAGGTATAATTGAACAGAGCTGTTTCGCGCTTGTGTTATTTGTGTACTAGAAATTTGCACATTAATAAAATTGTTGAATGCCTGATTATATCTTACACCAAGCACTAAATTTTTCCATTGATAATTTGCATCGAAGAGAAAACG
>CAIYPC010000658.1 GCA_903927975.1 uncultured Bacteroidota bacterium
AGCCTCAATCTTTTCCCGATGAAAAGGATGTTCATTTTCTGTTCCATAAAATAACCTCCTTTGGTGGTTAAGAAACAAGTGAATAAAATTTGAGTTCAACGGAGCAAATTTACTGAAACCCCATGGGGGATTGAATCGTAGGAGACATCGGATACCAAACCAGAAATCATTTTTGGTACCCGCGATCGCACCCTCAGCGCGTAAAATATTTTTGATGGATAGGAAAACTGGAAACCCTGAAAACCTTGCCCAGGCTGGGTTGTAGAGACCAGGTGAAAATCACGTGAAAAAATTGCGGACCCAAGAAATGAACCTAAAAACCTGAAACCCTTGCAGGGCAAGGGTCTCAGAAGAATTTAAAAGCGGACCGGACGGTGTCACAAATATTTTAAAATCAGCAGTGCTTTCCACATTGTAAATTTCCACTGCTCACCGAATCGCTCACCTTGCTTTTAATAACTGCAAATCTTGCATAAGATAACCAAGATCCGGTAATCGATAATTTCTTGCATCGTTTTTTGAATATTTTCTGTTGTTTTAGAAACATAGGTTCAAGGACTTCATCGTCGCTTTCTTTGGAACTCTTTTGTTTTTATTCATGAAAACAAAGTGATCTTTTGAGATACTAACTCTAATGCCTATGCGAAAATTAATATAGATGGAAAGCTGATCCTGAAGATCAGCGGCCACAAGATTCTCAGGGATCTATAGGTACATATTGATTACAGCAGAAGAGGCCGGGATGAACATCAAAGAACTTTGGACGAAAAAGAGAGAGATGGTAGCCGTTGAATAATAATAATTAAGAATCGATCGGAGATTCCAATGCATGCAATTTATTCGGATAAATTATATTTTTTCAAATCCCCCTAACACTTCACTCCATATATCATACAGCTTGACTCTTATTTTAAGCAGCTCATCTGCAATGGCAGCAAAGCGGGTTTCTTCAGCATTACTTTCATAGCCAAAATTTAAATCAACATGAAACATGCATTTTTTTACCCACTAACGAAAGCTTTATGCTTATTGGCATTCACTGCCATGATTGCAACATCTTGCAAAAAATCAAATTCAGGTCCTGGAAGGCCTAAAACAATTTATGAAACGATTTCTTGCGACGCACAATTTTCTTTTCTTACCGCTGCCGTAAACAAAGCAGGCCTGGTAGATGCGCTGAACGCAAAAGGGAAAACCGACCTCACGCTTTTTGCACCAACCAACGATGCATTCAAAGCGGCAGGGTTTACTAAGCTCAGCGATCTAGCTGCAGTGCCAGACAGTACTTTGACGGCAATATTATTGTATCATGTGCTATCAGGCAAGGTTGATGCTGATGATGTCCCGCTAGCAAGCAACACTGCTGTGACCACGCTCAACGGACAGCCTTTATATGCAACGCGAACAAGCGACGGCAAAGTTTTCGTGAACGGAGTAAGCGTTATCAAAGCAAATATTGAATGCACAAACGGGGTTGTTCACGCAATCAATCGCGTGCTCATGCCAGCTACAGGCACCATTGTGCAGACAGCTATCGGCAATCCTAATTTAAGCTTGCTTGTTGCAGCAGTTTTGAGAGCAAGCCAGGGAACAACTGATGTGGCAACAGTGCTTTCAAGCGCAGGGCCTTTCACGGTTTTTGCACCAAACAATCAAGCTTTCATCAATGCGGGGTTTGCAGATGCAAACGCTATCAACGCAGCAGATCCTAACACGCTAACAACTATTCTTACTTATCATGTAATTGCAGGAAGAATATTTTCTTCTGATCTGGTTGATGGAGAAATGCCAGCAACAGTGAACGGAGAAACCGTAACTATAAAATTAACAAGTGGTGCGCAGGTAAAGGGGCAAAGTAATTCAACCCCATCTAATATTGTTGTAACAGATATTGTTACCACCAATGGGGTAGTGCATGTAATCGATCAGGTTTTGTTGCCATAAGACAAATTATATAAAAAGTGCGCCTTGTGAAAACAGGGCGTACTTTATTTTAAAACATATATCAACGATAAAAAATAGTTGCTGCAAAAATTTTACACGACACAAAATCAATATTAAATCACTGGAAAATTCTCTTTTATGCAATCAAAATTCTTAAGTAAAATTATTTTAACGGCAGTATTTTTTGTAACACTCGGCGGCATATTTAGCTCATGCAAAAAAAGTAGCAGCAACAATACTCCCACTCCTGGCACTATCACAGATCAGGTATCAGCAGGTGCTAATTTCACTTTATTAAAATCAGCAGTAGTAAAAGCTGGGCTGGCAACCACGTTGAGCAGTGCCGGGCCTTTTACGGTTTTTGCCCCCACAGACGCGGCTTTCGCGGCATCAGGCATTACTTCAGATGTGATTGCCTCTCTTACCGCAGATCAATTGAAAGCAATTTTATTATACCACACATTAGGCTCAAAAGTTCTTGCTGCAAGTGTTCCTGCGGGACCAAATGCTAAAGTGGTGACAGCAGGTGGCGACTCAATTTTTGTCACGAATAATTCTTCCGGAGTTTTTGTGAATGGGATAAAAGTAACACAAGCAGATATTCTTGCAAGCAATGGCGTTATCCACACCATTGAGAAAGTATTATTGCCACCAGTAGGAAATATTGTGCAAGTAGCATCGTCAGATACCACATTCAGTTTTCTTGTTGCTGCTATGGTTAGAGCCAGCACAGGAAGCACTAATGTTGCTGCAGTTCTTTCAAGTGGTGGCATATTCACGGTGTTTGCCCCTACCAATAATGCATTCCGCGCAGCAGGTTTTGCTACAATTGATGCAATCAATGCTGCTGATCCCGCTACATTGACTACTATATTAACTTATCATGTTATACCAGGAAGAGTTTTTTCATCAGACCTTACAGAGGGCGCACAGCCGGTTACTGTGAACGGGGGTAAAGTGAGTATTTCATTGAGCAGTGGAGCAACTGTTAAAGGAAATTCAAACACAACCGCATCAAACATTATTGCCACAAATATTATGGCATCAAATGGAGTGGTTCACGTAATCGATCAGGTACTGTTGCCTTAAATTGCATTATAATGTACTGAGAGAAACCACAATCAGCCCCGTTGCGTAAGTTAATACGGGGCTGATTTTTTATTATATTTAATAAATATGTTCACTAACAAGTACCGCTATTTGCTGATAGTATTACTGGCAGCATATTCTTACCTCAATTCATTGTTCTCTGAGGTATATGCTTATTATCATATCAACGCGAGTTGGTATGAAGTGCTATCGGTATTCTTTCTGATCACACTGTTGGTTTGGGAAGGCAACCGCGTGGCGGAAAAAATATTGAAACATTTTTCCCAAATTCAATCTCCTGTAAGATTTCTGATTGTATTCTTTTTTATCGGGATGATTATTTCTTCGCTAGTTTCCATTCTTGTAGTGCTTGGAGTAAATGCTGTTTTGCTGCATCTTCCTTATGATCAGTTAAAGCTTCCGATGAAGCTTGCATTTACTTATGGCACAAGGATCAATTTGTTTTTACATATCCTTAATGCCGTGCTTTTTTATATCGATCAATATAAAAACAAACAGCTTGAAGCAGAAGAACTGAAACGCATCAGCTCGCAGGCACAACTGGAAGCAATCAAAAATCAGATCAACCCGCATTTTTTATTCAACAACCTGAATGTACTTTCCACGCTCGTAATGCAGGAAAGCCCCGATGCAAATAAATTTATTGAAGAATTCTCGAAAGTTTATAGGCATGTGCTGGATGCACGCCAGCAGGAACTCATCTTGCTACGGTCCGAATTAGAATTCATCAACCCATATATTTTTCTATTGCAGAAAAGATTTCCTGAAAGCATTTTCATTGATATAAATATCCGAGAAGAATATCTTTCATATCTTATCATTCCCGTTGCTTTGCAGATGCTGGTAGAAAACGCCATCAAGCACAATATTGCTTCAAGGCAAAAGCCCCTGCATATTGCGCTATCAGTCGATGGGAAAAAAAGACTAACGGTCATGAACAACCTACAGCCAAAAATTGTGGAAGATGGATCAACCCAGATTGGGCTTCAGAATATTTCGAAACGTTACGAGCTCGTTACCGGAAAAACAATTGAAATAGAAAAAACCAGCGATTTCTTTATCGTATCGCTGCCCTTAATGCAACCTGAGTTATGAGAATGGTCATCATCGAAGACGAACCGCTGGCTGTCAAACGCCTGCAATATCTTTTGCAGCAATACGATCCACATTCCAGTGTCGAGGCTTCATTGGAAAGCATTGATGA
>CAIYPC010000659.1 GCA_903927975.1 uncultured Bacteroidota bacterium
CTCATGGAAAATAACCGTGGACCGTCGACTGTGGACCGTCGACCAATTTCCAAAAAGAAGGCCTGGATCTCTGCATTCAGGTTACATACATTGCCACTGGCTTTGTGCTGCATATTATTGGGTAATGCAATTGCACTGGCAGAGGGAAAATTCAATATTGCAATTTTTATACTTGCATTTTTAACTGCAATTTTACTGCAGGTATTATCTAATGTTGCCAATGATTACGGTGACTTCAAGAATGGAGCCGACAATGATAAACGTGTTGGTCCGGCGCGAATGACACACCAGAAAATAATTTCAGAAAAGGAAATGAAAGGCGGAATTTACGCGCTTGTGGGCTTATCTCTTGTAAGCGGAATTTCACTGATCCTTGTGAGCATTCCTGTCATTGGTATGGCTACGGCAATTGTTTTGTTCTTGATAGGATTGATGTCCATTGCTGCTGCAATAGCTTATACTGCAACTAGCAAACCTTATGGATATTCCGGATGGGGTGATGTTAGCGTCTTTTTATTCTTCGGTGTGGTTGGAGTATTCGGCTCCTATTATCTGCAAACAGGATTATTCAATTCATTTATTTTAATGCCTGCCGCAGGACTGGGCTTTTTATGTGCCGGAGTTCTGAATGTAAATAATATCCGCGATTTTGAATCTGACAAAGATGCAGGAAAGAAAACAATTGCCGTCCGTGCAGGATTGGGAATTGCAAAAATGTATCACTGGTCGCTGATAATTTCCGCACTTATTTTATTCGTTGCATTTGGGTATATAAAATACACGCATGTTTATCAATATGTATTTCTACTTCCGGCAATTCTGTTGATCATTAATGGAATCAGGGTAAGTAAAAGCAAGCATGCTAAAGAGGTTATGCCCCTATTGAAACAATTAGTGATTTCCACCTTGCTGTTTACCATTTCATACATTGCAAGTTTGATGCTATGATAGTCGCTTCTTATCAAAAACATTTCCTGAAATTCATAAAACCCGCAGGAACATCAAGAGGATGGCTCACTGAAAAACCTTGCTGGTTTTTAAAATTAAGGGATGATGAATTCGATGTTGAGGGAATTGGCGAATGTTCCATTATTCCTCACCTAAGTATCGATGATGTACCAGATTACGAGAATCACCTGAAAGATATTTGTGAAAGAATCAACGAAACAGACGGGAATTTTAATGTTTCCGAATTAGTAGAAGACACTTTTCCATCCATTCGTTTCGGACTAGAAATGGCACTGCTGGATCTTCAAAATGATGGGCGTAAAATATACTTCAACAATGAATTCTCGCAAGGTAAAAAAGGAATTCCTATCAATGGATTGATCTGGATGGGAACTTTCGAAACCATGTGGGAGCAAGTCACTGAAAAAGTAAATGCCGAATATAATGTCATCAAACTAAAAATCGGTGCACTTGATTTTGCCGGTGAAGTAAAATTACTCAAAAAAATACGCGAACATTATCCGGAAATTACTCTTAGATTAGATGCCAATGGCGCTTTCTCTCCACAAGATGCGTTAGAAAAACTAAACATACTTTCAGAATTAAATATTCATTCCTTAGAACAACCCATCAAACAGGGACAATGGGAAATCATGAAGGATCTTTGCAAAAAAAGCCCAATCCCTATTGCACTGGATGAAGAATTGATCGGAGTGAATTCACTGGTTGAAAAAATAAAATTA
>CAIYPC010000660.1 GCA_903927975.1 uncultured Bacteroidota bacterium
GCATCAACAAATATTTCAAAATATTATTCAAAGAATAAACAAACATTGGAGAGTATTGAGCAATCATATAAAAGTCAATACGGCAAAGGAAAATTCTCGCTGCTATTCACCGATAAACGTTATGAACATTTTTCGTTGGAGATACTCACCGATTCCGTCAAATACATTTATGATTTTAAAGTTTCTGAAAGCAGACTAGATGATACGCTTGAAAAATTTCATTTTTCAATTCCTGAAATGAAAACACTTATCAGCAATATGCAATCCATTCAATGCACATGGATCGATAACCTCGATTATTATGTGGATGACAAAGCAAACTATCTCGTGTATATGTCTATCAGAAAAAAAACACTTAATCTTCCTTTTATTGAACCGAAATATTATGTGCTTACTTATTTTTCACAGCCGCAATATTATGACAGCGAAGGAAGGCTTTTAGATCACCGCAATAGAAGGCGAATCAGAAAAATAAACAACGAAGTGTTTAGAAGGATCAATGATAAGGTTTGTTATACGGTATCGACACTTTTTAGGTGAGTGGGGACTAACAAGTGGTCAGTAGTAAGTTGTAAGTGGATTATGATTTGTTGGCCACTACTTACCACTTACTACTTATCACTCAAGTCTCACCCTTCACTCATTATATTTCCTCATTCCTTATCTTTAAGAACCAAAACTAATTGACATGGAAACTGCTCAACTAACGCAAACGCAGGTTTGGCCTGCATGGCGAAGGATTATATTTCGTTTCTTTTTTATTTATCTGTTGCTGAACATTTCTCCCTGGACTTGGCTCGGCAGTATTCCTGGCATTAGCTACATAGATGATCTTTATGGCAAAGTGATGGATTGGGCTGTGTATTTTGGTAATGATCATTTCTTTCATGTGCGCAAAGTGTTGGTGCCATTGAATGGGAGCGGAGATACTTCTTATGGTTGGGCGCAAGTATGGCTTTTTCTTAGCCTTGCTGTATTTGGTTGCATTATCTGGAGTTTGTTTGATGGAAAACGCAAAGCATATCATCAACTCAATTATTGGCTTTGTCTTTTCACGCGGTATTATATTTCGATGATCGCTTTTATTTATGGCATCGAAAAATTGTTTGCTTTGCAAATGTATTTTCCAAATCTTAGTCAGTTGGCAACTCCATTGGGCGATTTTCTTCCCATGCGTTTCTCTTGGCTGTTCATTGGTTATTCCACTCCCTATCAAGTTTTTTCTGGCGTGATGGAAACAATAGTTGGGTTGCTTCTTTTATATAGAAGAACTGCAACGCTCGGCATATTAATGGGCACTGCGGTTTTTTTGAATGTGATGATGCTGAACCTTTGTTATGATATTCCTGTGAAGATATTTTCTATGCAGATTGTGCTCATGTGCCTGTTTTTATTAGTGAATGAATTTGATAGGATAGTTTGTTTTTTTGTTTTGAACAGACCTGCAGCGGCTTGCAATATTTATGATTTTCATTTCAAAAAAAGATGGATGAGCATAGCAAGAGTGATCTTGAAAATCGCCTTCATCATGATTGCAGTTGGGTGGCAATTTAAAAGTATGATCGAGTATTATAAGTCATCGCACACTGACACTGCAATAAAACCTGTGCCGACTGGTATTTATGATGTGGCAGTTTTTGCAATCAATAAAGACACACTGCCATTATCAGTGAATGATTCGCTTCGCTGGCGCGATGTGATATTCGACAATTTTGGATCTGGCAGCATCAGGACTTCTGATACTGCATTCAGACAGCGATATCACAGAGCATATTTTAGTTATTCCGGCGACACACTAAAGCATACTATCAGCTTCAAAAAATCGCAGGGTGATAGCCTTGATATTTTTCTTTTGCATTATGATATGATAGATAGTAGCACCGTGTTTCTCTGGGGTGTTCATAAAAACGATTCATTGCATGTGCAATTGAAAAGAAGCGCCAGACATTTTCAATTAGCAGAAAAGCAATTTCATTGGTTGAGCGAGTATAATAGATAATATCGGTTTGTAGTTTGTTGTTTGTAGTTCTCCGCTAAAAGAATTTCACGACAAACCCTATTACCATCTTGAGAAAACACCACTATAATCAAACGCTTTTGTTGAAAGTGGAAAAAAATAAATTCCAGAATAAAACAAAAGAGGATAATGAAAATTAAACCGGAATCAACACTCTGTTCTATGTTGATTTTTTTCCTCGAGTTGTGTTTGTGATTGGCTTGTGCATGAGCAAAACATTGCTTGTTTCATTCTTTTTCTTTTCTCTTGCATCGTTCACCAGCTTCACTGTTTTAGTGGGCGGCGGATCATTTTGTTCGTCCTTCAATTTCTTGTTCACAGCTTTAGCTTGAAGCGGCGTTAACCCAGCAGTTTTGCCTGCTTTATAATCTTTTTCGGTCATCCCTGTATTCTTTGCCATAATAAATGTTTTAGAAAAGCTGCAACAAATGGAATGCCATCAATGATTGATTTATTTCTTGGGAATTAAAATGATGTTTAGCGATTTATGGGAAAACGCTTCCCCAATTTTTATTTTTATCCCTTCTCACTCTCTCTTTGATAGGCTATATATGATTGGCACTTTCTTTGAAAAACATACACTGTAATTTATCTCATCATTAAAATCAATAGTATGAATTATTTAAAGTCTATGATAGCGGGATTATTTCTTTGTATGTTCTTCGCATGCAGCAGCGATTCCACAAGTTCATCAACAACCAACGCCGACACTTCAAAAGCTGCAATGGCTTCTGATTCCTCCACGAAAGACAGTGCAAATAAAGCCTCGGCAACTGCTAAGAAGAAAAAATTAAAAGCTTCATTAGGCGAAATGGAGAAGGAAGTGGCTACAAAAAAATATACAAAAGATAAAACGGGTGTTTATGATAATGCAGAAGTAATGCCTTCATTTAAAGGTGGCTCAACTGCATTAGATAGTTATGTAAATAGTAACTTGAATGCACCACAATCTGCGATCGACGATTCAAAAGAAGGAACGATAAGAGTGATGTTCACTGTTGATGAAACAGGTAAAGTGATGAACGCTCACGCAATGGGAACAAAATTAGGAGATGGCTTGGATGAGGAAGCAATCCGTGTAGTTTCTTCAATGCCTAAATGGGAGCCGGGCACTGTAGGCGGAAAGCCTGTGAAAGTGTGGCTCACGCTTCCGATTGCTTTTAAAGCAGAATCAGAATAAAATCGAAGTATAATTATAATTTGAAAATGCCGGCATTGCCGGCATTTTTATTTTGTGGTTGATAAATTTTGCTTTGTTCTAATCATTTTATTTTAACCACTCCTTCTGCTACAGTGGGGAATATTGAAAATATTTTTGCATCATGCCCCGGAATGATATACTTGGTATCTGTTACAAGTGTTTTCATTCTTTGCATCGATTTTACATAAGCCGTGGGATCAAATGTGCCGCCTTTGGATGCCGGTGCTAAATGTTCAAGGTTATAATAGATCCATATATTATCGGAAGCGAGAATAATTTTATTGGTACCTGTCTGCACCAATGCATATTGCGAATTAAAAGTGTGTCTCGAACCGGTATATACTTTAATGCCGGGAATTATTTCTTTATCATCCCCATCAACAAGTGTTAACCTGCCTGCTAAATTTATATCCAGCATCATCCTCACATCTCTTTTATTAAATCCGCCATGGTTGCCACCCTTTTGCCATGCCGTACTGACAAAATAATTATAATCTTCTTTCTGCATCCACACATGCGCATTTGGAAATAAGCCAACCCCATCAATATGATCCCAATGTGGATGGCTGATGATGATGTCAGTAATGTCTGTTGCTTTAAGCCCAAGTTTTAATAACGTTGAATCTGGTCGCATATACTTTCCAATGTCAAAACCTTTTGCATCTTCCATATCATTTAAAAAACCTGCATCAACTAAAATGTTCTTTCCATTATTTCCTTTGATTAGCCAGATCATAAAATCAATATTCATGCTGTCTTTATCTGGACCTTTATCCGCCATTAATGAAATGGGCGATGGATGGGCCACGGATGCAAAGCTCAATGCATACACTTCGTAATTTTCTTTTTGTGCATTCACATTTAGGCAAAAAGAAAAAATCATTAAGAGAAAAAGAGGTGTTTTTTTCATTAATTAAATGTAAGATTTTCTGAGAAGCTTTCTAAAAACGAAATCCTTTTGATCTACAGATAATTGTCCTCACCGACAATCTCGTTTTCAAGATAGAAATCCCTGAGAGTAGGACGGGGTTTTGTGTTTAAGAAATACAATACATTCGTTAGCTAAAATGAATGCAAAAATCATTCACCTCGTAACTAAAAAAAGGCTGTCAACAAAAATCTGATGTAAATTTACCCAGGAAAGATATGAGGATAGAAAAGGTCAACCTGTTTTCAGCCTGCATCAAAGAAGATTGTCAAAAAGAAATAGTAGTGTCATGAAAAGCATAATAAAAGTTTGCGCAGCGTTATTGTTTTTTATCAGTTGTTCAAAAGGGAATAGCAATAGCCTGCCAATTCAAAATATATTTTCTTATACAGTAACAGATTCATCAGATAACAAATACACTTTTAACGATACATCAAGTCTAGGAAAGTCTGGAAAATACAACGTTCAGGGCTACAACTATACAACAACGTTCCCTGTGGCGACCATCTTAAAGCCTAACTCCACCGATAATCCTTCACCGTTCTTTCAATTTATATTTTACGATTACAGAGGAAACAGCACAACTGGTGCAAACCATATAATCTTTTATTTGCCCATAGTGGATTTTACCGCCAAAAACGCCCAGGTTACAATTTCTCCGTATGGGGCTGGCCCTGTGGATTTGTTTTTTGACACCACGACGTCTATCGCCACTGAATATACCCGTGCGTATCAAACTACAACCGCAGAAAACGTGTGGTTAGAAACAATTGATATAACTACAAATATCTCTGATAATAGTGGGGGATATGTCAGTGGATCGTTTCAAATAAATTCTACGATCCTGACTGGCAAAAGCATTATCGTAAATGGCACATTTAGCCATGCGTTGCTTACCGATTAATCCTATAAACTACAAATTAAGCGAAGCGAAATGCGAAACAATTGGGACAACAAACCAATTATCTTCCCGAGCTTTCGACATAACTCTTGAGCTCTTCATTAAAATCTTTTTGCCTTATCAAATCTTCAAGATTAATGTGCATGCGATACTTCCAATAGTTTTTTGGATCTGATGGAATATTGATGCGTTCATCATGCGGATTTTCTCTGCGGATGTTCTCGCTCATGCCAAGCAGATCTTGCAATTGAAAAATGCTCCACATCGCTGGAGAATATAAATGCTGAATAACAATTGTTTTATTGATCCAAGGCTCACAGAAATAAGGCGCATCGCCCCATTGACCAAGTTCGTAATTATAAAAGCGCTGCGTTTTTTCACGGTTCTCTTCCCACCATCCACGAATGGTGCTCATGTCGTGCGTTGAAGGAGTGACCACAGAAAGATAATGTGCATCAGCGGGATGGAAAAATTCTCTATCGGTATTTCCCTTTGGCATGCGCTGAATTTCGAGGCTTAATATGCCAAGGCGTTTCATTACATCAGGAACACATTCTGGCACCATTCCTAAATCTTCGCCACAAACAAGCATATTGGTTGCAGCTTTCAACGCAGGCAATTTTTTCATTGCTTCATCTCGCCAGAAATTATCTTGTCGGCGATAATAATAATCTATATACAGATTGTGCAATTGTGTTTTATCCCATTCCATATAACGGAACGATGGCGTGCTTTCCATATCAATACGGAAATGAAATTGTTTCCCTTCACTGCCATCAGCTTCAAACAAAATAACATTGGAAATGAGATTGAAAAGGCCATATTTTATTTTATTGTTGAACTCGCTTTCTTCCTGCTCCGCAAAATAATTTTCTACTTCACGCTGCGTTTCGAAACCTTTTTTCAATTGATAGAATCCATCTTTATTTTGCTGAAGAAATTCTTTTATCACATATTCATAATCCCCCAAAAAATATTCCCACAAAACTGCATCGTTAATAAATGGTTTTGTATATCGATGATAATTGAAAGGAATATTTCTTTCACTGAATTCATTGATGTGAACAGAAACGGCAGGATCAAAATGTCCCATGCCGCCTTCGACTGCGCTCATCGGGATGCTCCAGATGCGGAAGAAGCCAAGAATGTGATCAATGCGAAAAGCATCGAAATAATTCGACATCTGCTCAAACCTTTTCTTCCACCAATCGAAACCATCTTTTGCCATCTCTTCCCAATTATATGTTGGGAAACCCCAATTCTGTCCTTTGATTGCAAAAGCATCAGGCGGTGCGCCAGCCTGAAAATCCATGTGATATAATTTCGGGTTAACCCATGCATCGCAACTGTTGCGATAAATACCGATTGGAATATCACCTTTCAGAATGATGCCATTCTTGTGTGCATAATCAGTTGCCTCCAACAATTGCAAATGTAAATGATATTGCGCGAAATAATATACCGCAATAGAATCATAATGCTTTGCCTTCGGCGAAACATATTTATGGATCGATGCTTTATTATATTGATTATACAATTGCCATTTCGAAAAATCGGAAGTGCCGTTTCTTTCTCTTAAATAAGAAAATGCAGCATAAGGAATAAGCCAATGTTTGTTCTTCTCAAAAAACTTTTTGTATTCTTCGTCAGCTAAAAATTCTTCTTTTTGAATGCTGTACAATTCTTCAATAGCGGATAATTTAAATTTGAGCACCTGCTCATAATCTACATCAGTCAGATCATTCAACTGCTTTTGTTTTTTTAAAAGCGGCTTGATGATTCCTGCATATTTCTTTCCCGCAACTTTTTCGAGATTGATATAAATAGGATGAAGTGCAAATGCCGAGATAGCTGCATAAGGATAAGAATCTAAAAAGGTATGCGTCGCCGTTGTATCGTTCACAGGAAGGATCTGAATCAATTTTAATCCTGTTTTCTTAGTCCAGTCAACCAACAATTTCAAATCAGTAAATTCACCGATGCCAAATGAGTTTTTGCTTTTTAAACTAAAAACAGGAATAGCAACTCCCGCACCATGCCAAGTATCGTTCGGCAAATGAGCAAAGCCATCATGAACGATGGTGAGCTTTTTTTTATGTGCATCTCCATATAGAACACGGTTCTCAAAATCCTCAAAGCGAACGAATTTTTTTTCCTTCACATTATACACACCATATTTATAATTGACGGGAAAGGATTCTTTAGGGAGATTTAATTTGCATGTCCACCAATTTCCTTCTACGGACATTTGTATAGGCAGATCAACGCTCCAATTCTTTAAAACTTTGGCACTGCCAATGATGGCAAGCGCTTCGTCTTTTTTAAGAAGCGGAGCTTTCACTTTAAAAATATGTGTGAAGGTTGCAGGCGTTTTTCCTTTTAGAACAGATTTATGATGGCGAAGAAGTGTATGTTGAAAGGGCGAAGAATAAAATGCATTTTCATATTCGCCGGCATGGTTCCATGTGTCGAACAATTGAATTTCTTCAGTGCCGGGTTTTGAAATATTTATTATGCGATCATTGCCCCATTCATTTATTTTGGTGCCATCCTGTTCCGTGAAAAGATAGCTGTATTGAATGTCGTCTGTGTGTTCATCATCCACTTCGAAGGAACCCTGCCAAAATTCATTGCTCACATATTGAAGCGGGAAAGATTTTTCAGGATCATTATTTCCCAATGCATCAATATTTCCTTTTACAAAAATCGACTCGCCAAATCTTGTGTGAAAGCGTAAATAAAATTGAATCTTCATCTGTTGCTGTTAATTATGGTTCTACGGTTAATCTAATTTAATGCGTTCTTTTTACATTAAGCCGCGAATGTAGAATAAAAGGTGTACATACGCGACAATTTAGAGTTTGATTAAGGTTTAAGGTGGAAGGTTTAGGGTTTAAGGAATACAATTTGCATCTTGCATTAATCTTGGCTCATTACAATATTTTATTGATCTATGCCTTACGCCTTATACCGCTCGCCTTTCCTCATCCCTTTTTGTCAATTACTACTTTTGCCTTATTTTCGTGAAAATTTTTAACCATGGAAGATGTAAAAAAATCGACAGGCATTTATTGGATACTTTTTCTTTTATCGGTAGCTGCGTTTTTTATTCTTTATCGTTATATCGGCGGTGTTTGTATTTTAACGCTCCCTTTCGTTTGCACCTGGTTTGCAAAGGCGTTGGACATTATGTAAATTTTGAAATTGTTTATTATAAATATTCGCCACCATTTCATTTGGTGGCTTTTTTGTTCAATTAACCGCAGAGGCGCTGAGGCGCA
>CAIYPC010000661.1 GCA_903927975.1 uncultured Bacteroidota bacterium
ATATTTTTACCGCACAAACAAAAGTTCTTTCTCTCATTTTACTGCTGCGATAACCACGGCCCCGCAAAGGAAATTTTGCGATATGTTTATAGGGGGGCATTTTGAAATGGCGGATAGGGGTCAGCTTAACTGGGTTCTACACCCAGTGACCACCTGATAAAAAGGGATAGCAAACTACGTCGAGAGCGGAGTATAGCCGCCTGAATTTAATTCCGCACAACCTGTACTGAAAGCGCACAATGGCTGTATCATAACCGGACTAGCTGTTAAGCAGGGAACAATTACAGAACTGTAAATCAGTTGGTTCAGATCCGGCTCATGTTTTGTCCAAAAGCCTACATCAAAAACAATATATGGAAAAAAGACTGCTCTTGCTTATCGGGATATTTTGCGTTGTCGCAAATGTATTTTCGCAGACTATCTATGTCGATGCCGTAAAAGGCAATAGGCAGGGGAGTGGAACGGTCACCGATCCTTTGGTTGGCATCGAACAAGCAGTAGCTCTCGCCTCTACCTTCGATGGCATCCAGCCTGTCACGATAAAAATAGCTCCCGGCCTGTACACGGTATCCCAGAAAATGGAAATTAAACTGGCAAAAAAGAACATGATAGTGCCAGGTACATCATCGAGGCAACTGTGATGCCCGATGACGAAGTTTGGTCTGCTGCGGAAATGCCAGTGATACAATCTATCGCCGCAAACAATTCAAACCACCAGTTCACCCACTCGGTCGGGTTTCTGGTCGCAAAGGACAATGTCAGCTTTAAAGGGATAAAATTTTTAGGGGACGCAAACCCTGAGATCAAATATTATTATCCGATCACCAGAGAGAATCCCGATGCCGACGGTCTGAGCGTTTCCCAATGCTACTTTGTCGGCGAAAAAAATTCGGCAGCTATCCAAGGAGCGATCTGGGCGCATGGCTCAGGGACTTCTGTCGATCATTGTATTTTTTTTGATTGCAAGAATGCCCTGCTTCTTTTTAATTCTATCAGAAAGCTCTCCGTTACCAATTGCATCATCGATGGCTCTTATGAAGCGGCGGTCTGGTTCGGCGCTTTCCTCGAGCCATTCACATTCCGGAATAACATTGTTACACGCTGCAATTATTTTTGGCTCTTTCAAAAAGGCACCAACCCAGCATATACATTTTCCAATTCCATTATTGCGGGCAATGATCATTATCTTGGCTACTATGGCAATGCGCTTGAACCAGCGAGCAATGACAGCGTCACGGAAACGCATATCCAAAAAACAGCAAAGCTTTTGTTCAGTGAGGTCGGGACGGAAGGCCTGCCAACCGATTACCTCAACCCTATAATCGGATCGGACGGGCTGGGACTAGAGGCAGGAATCTTCAAACAGCAGAAGCACAAAACAGGAAAGAAATAAACGAAACGATAAACTGCTTTATCTTGGGATATTTAAAATTTCAGTTCTCAGAAGAGCCTTCGCCATAGGCATTAATAAAGTTCGGGGAGAGGTGCGGGAGTCGCCGCGAGTTATGAAGATTTTCTCCAACGTATCGCTTGCTTTTTCGCACGAACCGAAACTTCTCTTAAAAAAATGTTTCCTAAACACATCAATCACCAACGCTACTTTTTACCACCACTATATTCCAGATCAAACGGTAACAGCATAGGATCACCTGAAGGCGACATGCTCGGTGTGATGTAGTAAAGCAACAGGTTGAAGTCTTCTTTCTTGTCAAAAGATTCTATTCTTACCGGATAAAATCCTTTTGATAGCGGTATCAGATAAGTGAAAAATTCGTGCTTGTCATTATCATCCCAATGCATAATCTGCTTTCCATCGATCCATAGTTTTGAACCTTTGCCCGCTTTTGCAAACAAAGTATAATAGCCATCTTCTTTTGCTTCCAGAAATCCATCTATCACAAGTGCATAATTGTTTTTTCGGTGAAGGCTGTCGATAGAAAAATCTTTATTCAGTATTCCTGTCTTCAAGGGTTTTGCAGTTTTCAGATCAGGGCGCTTACTAGAGTCACCTTCATAATAAGTATAACTAAAACCGCCTGGTTTTGCTGTTTTTGGTTTCGTGATCGGTGGCAGCATTTTTTCTGTTGTGAACTCACCAGCCACAGAACTACTATAGCGGCCACGGTTGCTGATGAGTTTATAAGTTACCGTTGCAGGCCCGGTTACTGTTACGACGTGTGCAGCCTTCGCAGACTGTTCCGTGGGCACAGTTCCATCCAGTGTATAATGTATCCTTGAGGTATCGTCGTTGTAAATTATTTTGTATGGCTTATCCTTCAGAACGATCCCATTCATCGGGATAAATTCAATTCCCCACGTCTGTCCTTCATACGTATAGGCCAAGCCGTCGTAGGTGCTTTTCATTCGCAAAGAACTATGCGTTTCATTCGGATAGCTGACCAGTTTCCATTTGAGGTTTCCAGGCGCGTATTTTTGAAGCAGTGTTTCTATTGTGTCAATCTTCATATCATGGAGCGGAAATCCTTGCCTGCCGCTTATGAAAAGTGTGATCGCCGAATCGGTTAAAGTTGGCAATTTGGTGGCAGCCATTTTCGGTACGTAAGTATCATCCCACCAAAGACTCGGATCCACTGCTATGATGGATTTGAAAAGTGTTGGTTCTTTCAGCATTGCATAGAACACAAACATGCCACCTAAAGAATGGCCCCAAATGGTATTGTCGCCATTGGAGGGATACGTTTTGTTGATATAAGGAACAAGTTCATCTTTAATATAGGCCAAAAATTTATCAGCTCCGCCAGTTGGCCCGTTCCATGATTTCAGCACGGTTGGTGTTAGCTCGATGTTGCGGTCGATGCCCATCACGCTCACGATGATTGTTGGCGGCATGTGCCCTTCGTTTTGTATGAAACGCTGAAGCGGTGCCACAACGCTCATGTTCCAGTTGCCGCCATCCAAAACATACAACACATCATACTTGTCTTTGCTATCAGACTTATAACTATCAGGCAGAAATACCTGCACAAAGCGCTTTTGATTTAAAATTGATGAGATTATTGAATCCAGTTTGGCTTTATAAGGTACGTTCAATAAAGTATCCTGTGCAGCAGCGGTTGTGACCGTTGAGATCAGGATCAATAATATGCAGAATAACTTAAGGGAATTTGTTTTAATCATGCGTGTTGCCATTTTTAGATTCTTATATAAAAGCAAAATAGCGAAAGATAAGACACAATGAGTTTGAACGTTGCCATTGTTGATCGATTTGTTTCTTCCCCCTCCCAAAAGCAATTAATACCTTGAATTATCGTTAAGAACCAAAGAAATCCAATTCCCTGACGATGAAACTTATTTTTATTCTGTTCTTTCTGCCACTGCAAATTTTTTCCCAGGATCTTTCGGGAGTTTGGGTGGGAACGATTGCAACCTCCGAAAATAAGATGCCTCTTGAACTTGTCATCAACCAAGACTTGACTGGTTATTCGATGATGACTTTCACATATAAAGGAGTTGAGAATATTGCCGTTAAAAAAATGAGCCTAAATGAGAAAGATGGCTTTTATACTATATCAGACGATAAGATCATCTACGATAATTTTAAAACCAAATCCCGCAGCGTAAAAACATTTTGTGAACTTTCCATTAAGATGGTTGATGACGCAATGGTTTTAAGCGGCGCCTTTCACACCCGTTCGCGTGACCTGCGAAAGGGCGATGAGGATCTGAATATGGGCACCATCACACTTCAAAAAGAAAAGACTCCGATAAGGACGAAACTGGTCAATAAACTAGACAGTTTGAAATTATTGAACACGATTTCATTTTCAATTCCTGAACCGGGTGCAAAACAAGATTTAACCATAGCCGTAGTTCCCGAAAAAAGTCTGCCGATTGCAAAAGTTACAGACACCGCACATTCAGCAATAGCAAAAAACACGAACGCTATTTCGCACACTCCCATTCTTAAAACAGCAGATAAAGAAGTTTCGACAGCAACTGAAATTCCTGAGAAAGATTTAGCAACTGTAAGGGTGAAGCAACAGATAATTTCTACGCCGAAAGAAAAGCAAATTTATAACGTTGCTACTAACACAGTTGCTTCTACAGCTTCCATTACCGTTGATAAACGTCTTCTGGGAGCAGCAGATATTGCGTTGCGCAAAACAGAAGTTATCCGAAGCATTGATTTCAAAGCCGACAGCCTGATATTTGTTTTATATGATAATGGCATTGTTGATGGTGACACGGTAAGTGTTGTGTTGAATGGTGAAGTGATTATCCCGAGACTGGGGCTTAGTGAACAGGCCTATCGAAAAGTAATATATCTACCACCCTCATTAGGTGATTCCCTACTATTGGTAATGTATGCCGAAAACCTGGGTTCCATTCCACCGAATACCGGCTTGCTGATCGTTGAAGATGGTACTGACCGGCAGGAAATAAGATTTGAAGGAGATATGAAGAAGAGCTCGGCGGTGGTGCTGAGGAGAAGAAAGTAATTTCGAATTGGACATTGCGGATTGAAAAACTCCCGAATAATATTACGTTCTCAGGCGAGTCTCCACATCATGAATTTGCACTTGCAAGAAGTTTTTGCGGGACTCGCCGCACCAATGAAATACTGTTCGCAAATCAGCGACATCTATTCCCAGAAACAAAAGCTTCGTAAAGTGGCGGCGAGTCCCGCTATAGCACCCTGAGAATTGATAGTTCGCATGGCGGAGACTCGCCTGAGAACTTAACTTTCCCCCGCATAGAATATTCTCTCCGGTGTTCCGCGAAAAATGGTTAACGATTGCATAACAGAAAAGTCGCGGCTGTTTTCGATGATATGTCTTTACCTTTATATAGCTCCTCAAAAAGAAATATCCTGCCCAGCATTCTCTTGCCGATAAGTTTGAAAAATTGAAATCTCTTAAGCAAAATCAAATAACATG
This sequence comes from uncultured Bacteroidota bacterium, assembly GCA_903927975.1. Taxonomy (GTDB): domain Bacteria; phylum Bacteroidota; class Bacteroidia; order Chitinophagales; family Chitinophagaceae; genus Puia. The sequence goes on from CAIYPC010000661.1 coordinate 4,899, forward strand.
AAACAGATAATCTCCCATGTTGACTTTTGCAAAATCAGATGACGCGTAAGGTTGTTGGAAAATTTGATTTGGCGAATCAAGACAAAATTCTGAACAATAATCTCCATAATGTTAAACTCAAACAAAATGAACACAACAGCAATGTTCCCTCCGGGACAGAAATTACCAAACGATTCATTTACAGGAAATGCTTTTTTAACAGCATTGGTTGCAAGGGACAAAAACAATGACTTTACAGTAGGTAGTCTGACCTATGAACCGAACACAAGAAGTTATTGGCATTCGCACCCCAAAGGACAGGTGTTAATAATCATTGATGGCGAAGGTTTTTATCAGGAAAAAGGTAAACCAGCACGAGCTATAAAAAAAGGTGATGTAGTAATCGCCCCCGAAAATGTAGCGCATTGGCACGGAGCATCTTCAACAACTAAAATGGTTGACATAGCAATTACCAATTACCAAGGCGACGTTCAAGCGACCTGGCTTCAACCCGTAACGGACGAAGAATACAATAGCGTACAGACCCACAAATAAAAAAGCAAGTAGCATTGGCAATTGTTAGATAAAAATTATAACTATGGCAAAGGAAAGTTTGGATTATTCAGTTGATCCACATCTCTCACCGGCGGTGAAAGCTTTTTTAAAACCGTTGAATGCAGGAGGTCCTGCACCAGAATCCTTATCTGAGAAGGATGCACGTGAAGTACTGATAAATCTGCAGGCATCGGTAGAAGTTGATTTGTCCGGCATCGACGAAAGTGAAAAGAAGATTACTTATGATGGGTACACTGTAAAACTTAACATCGTTCGGCCAAAAGGGAAGAAAGAAAAATTACCGGTTTTAATTTTCACGCATGGTGGCGGTTGGGTGCTGGGTGATTATCCCACACATAAACGTTTGGTGAGAGACCTGGTTGTAGCATCGGGGTGTGCTGCTGTTTTTGTCAATTATACGCTTTCACCCGAAGCGCATTATCCGCAGGCTATCAATGAAATTTATGCGGCTACCAAGTGGGTGTCGGAACATGGCGATGAAATCAATGTAGATGGAAAAAATATAGCTGCCGCTGGCAATAGTGCAGGCGGCAATATGACCACGGCATTGTGCATGATGACAAAAGATAAAGGCGGCCCTGTGATTAAACTGCAAATATTAATGTGGCCGTGTACTGATAGCAGTTTCACACAAGATTCTTATGAAGAATATGGCCAGCAACGATTTCTTACTGTGCCACTGATGAAATGGTCGTGGGATCGATACACTATGGACATGACACAACGCAAAGAAAAATACGCGTCTCCTTTGCAGGCTTCTCTTGAAGAATTAAAAGACTTACCGCCCACTCTGATCCAGGTTGCAGAAAATGATATTTTAAGAGATGAAGGCGAGGCATACGGAAGAAAACTAGAGCAAGCTGGCGTGAAGGTCTTATCTGTCAGATATAACGGGATGATCCATGATTTTGGAATGTTGAATGGGTTGGCTGAAACGACTCAGGCAAAAGGTTTGATTGAACTCGCGGCTGCCGAATTGAAAAAGCACTTGCGATGACTTTTCTTACGTTCTCAGGCGAGAGGACGGAAATCTTTATTAATAAATCGAACAAGTATATTTGAGTTTCAATCCCTGAAACAAAGCCGCAATGATCAGCTATAAAACATTTAACCGAATCTGCTTTTTCATCTTCTTTATTCATGGCCCTTCAACCGTCAGTGGTCAGGACAATGCCGTCTTAAATTGTTCCGATATCAAAAACGGAACATTTAGTTATTTTGATCAAAGAGAGGGAGCATCGGAAACCTTTATTCGAAAAGGAGATATTCAAAAAGAGATTTTGCCACAGAGGAGGGAAACCATTATCTGGGAAGTAAACTGGTTAAACGAATGCACCTACACTTTAAAATATCAGTCTGGTGCTGAAAACCAACCTGCCGCAGAACAGAAGCTGTTGGGCAAACATATTATTGTGGTCGAAATCCTTCATGTTACGGAAGACTATATTACATTCCGGACAGCTCTTGATAAAGTAACAAATCCAAGCGTTTTAAATGACACACTCTGGGTCAAACAAAGACAATCATCCACGGGTAAAATGATCACTAATCCAAGAGGAGATAGTATTGTGGCTTCAAAAAAGCGAATCATGGATAGCACGGTGGCTTCGTATGCTACGCTGTACATATATCGCCCAAGTAAAGTTCTAGCCTTTGCGGTAACTTATGATCTACTCATAAATGGAGAGAAAGCGGTTGTGATCAGCAACGGATGCAGATATGTTTTAAAACTTCGAAAACCTGGCCTGTATAATATAACTGCTAAATTATCAGGACCCGATCAGACCTTGGTGCTCGACGTAAAACCGGGCGGCGTTTATTATGTTCAATGCACAGCAACCTGGGGACTTAAATATCACAAAGAGGTAAATCTTATAGATAACAAGGAAGGTGCTGCTGCATATAATTCTTCAGAAAAAGCAAATTAACTTGTTGGTGAATTGAACGACCGCACACATCGTAGTTTATAGTTTTACGATTAATAAAGAATGATTCTCCTTCACAATAAATTGCACGAAACAACTATAGCGATAAGGGAATCTAAACTTATTTTCTTTTCCCCACCATGGTTCGAGTCCTCAGAAGACCATATACATGACAGACCCATTAAGTAAAATTAATTTATTCTTTCAGCCAAATAAAAAAGCTGCGATAAATATCGCAGCTTTTTACTCAACATTATTTTTTTTAATTGACTTTCGTAAGTGTAAATGTAAAAGGATCTGTTTGAGCCTGATCTGCCCCAGAACCCACCAATGTCCCTTTGCTCTTGTTGTAAGTTGCAGTCCCGCTTTGTGTGACATTCGGAGGATAATTTACTGCTGTAGTCGTAAAGGTAAATGTAGTATCGGTCAGATTCCACGTACCACTTGAAAAAACAGTAGTATTGTCAAAGATGCTTTTGTAACTTAAAGTACCGTCAGGATAAACACTAAAACTAAAATAAAGAGTTGCATTTAAATCTGTGTAACTACCAACCCAAAGCCCTTGTATTGGATAAGTTGTAGGAGCAGGAGAGTCTTTTTTGCAGCCTGTGAAGATTAAAAGCGAAAGCATTGCGCCCAAAACGATTTTTTGCATGGTTAAATGGTTGTTTAAGTTTAGAATGTAGAACGAAATTAGTTAATTTTTTATGCTTAGAAAGCCTTTGCGAACTGTCTATTTTTTTTGCTGCTTTTTTTACGTTCTCTGGCGAGTCTCCGCTTCATGGATTCGCACTTGTCTCGAACTGAAATCGGTTTACCCTTATTAGCATAAATTGCGTGACAACTGTAAATGTAAAGAGACCCGCTGCTTTAACTCATGAACTCTCCATCCATTTCAAATAAACGACGACTTTTGGAAATGTCAGCAGTGATTTTGACTGCGATAGGAAAGTTTGTTTTTATGGACTACCTAAATTGGCGATTTGCTTTTGTTGCGACAGCCATTGTGTCTTGGTCAATTTATATTATTTACAGATATAGAAATGAAAAAGAAATCCTTAAATATTGGGGATTCAGAACTGATAACTTTAAGCTTGTAGCCAGAAAAATTTTACCATTTGGCGCAGTTGCAGTAATTGCTTTTTTCGCGATAGGTCTTTATCAAAATACCATAAATATTACTTGGCACATTATTCCAATTTTAATCTTGTATCCGATTTGGGGTGTGATTCAACAGTTTTTATTAATTGTGCTTATTGCAGGCAACATGAAGGACTTTAAAGGTGTGCACTTAAATAAATGGTTCATAGTTCTACTTTCGGCGATATTGTTTTCCTCAGTTCACTATCCTTTCGTTTGGTTAGTTACTGGAACATTTTTTTTAGCCCTGCTTTATGGGTTTATTTATCTAAGCCAAAAAAATATTTACGTGCTGGGGTTATTTCATGGTTGGCTTGCTGCACTTTTTTACTACACTGTTTTAGGCAGAGATCCATTCTTAGAAATGTTCAATAAGATATTCCATTTATCAAACTGACTTGAACAACTATTTCACATATTCCGTACTTGCAATAAGACTTTTGTTATGAATATTTAATAAGAGCTTGCATTTGCTCATCGAATGGTATTATTATTTCTCTTCCATCTTGCAAATAAATCATAAACACTTTCATTTCTTCATCCATCAAACCTTTGTCCCTTAGGATAAACAAAGGCATCGTTCCTTTCTTAATGCATTCCTCATACATCATTTGCCTAAACTCCAAACTGCTATTCTCTGGCGCAATTATCAAACCTAGAAATTGGCATTGTGTGCCATCCAATTGAAAGAACAATTTGGTTCGTAACACATCAATGTTCCTTGCTATGATCTTCTCTGCGTCTGGATATTTCATTTATTTTTTGTGCTGCAAGTTGGTTTGGAATAATTGTAAAATTACAGTTCTGTTCAGCAATGTTAGTGAACTGTTTTTTGCAGCGCACTCATTGTGGCTTACGTTATCACATTTAATAATCAATTTCCACTGTGCGAATGACTCTCGCGAAAAGGGGAGCCATACGCACAGTGGCGTCTTTGATAAATTGCAATAACAAACTATGGCGAGAAAAGGCTTATGTCAGTAAGTTACCCTGTAGCCGGATGCCATCTTCATCATCCAATACTTTTTTCATTACTTTTTTTAGCTTTTCGGGCAGGCTTGCTTTTTGTCCGTCGCTCAATGGCTCTGCTATTTCGATAAATTCATCATCTTCATCATAATAACCCAAATGAAGGTCGTAGATATCATTTGCATGCAGCCTTAGCGAAAGTTCTTTGTCGCCTTTATAATCATACAGTGTAGTAATTGACCATTGGTCGTCATCATCATCCTCAAACCTTATTTCTATCGGGGCTTTCCGTGTGACCCATTTCACAAGGTCAGCAATCAGTTCATTGCCCTTTTCCTTTACCAAAACTTCTGGAGACATATTATCGTTTTTGTTCAAAAGGCGACAAAGGTAGGAATATTTTTATTTTGCGAAGGTTGGGCAGCAGGCAGCTATGTCGCGCTTTTCAGATAGGCATGTGCGTTGGATCATCAACAACCAAGATTAAATTCTTGCTATTTATTGTTGATAAGCCAACGCACAGAATGGAAATCATTCCTACCAAATCTTTATTCTCTGATCTTCGGGTTTGTAATTTTTATCACCGGGCTGCACGTTAAATGCTTTATAGAACGGCGCAAAATTCATCAGTGGACCATTCACACGCCACATAGCCGGTGAATGTGGATTGGTGTTTACGTACATGCGCAAAAATGCATCTCTTGTTTTCACCCTCCATATCCTTGCAATGGATAGAAAGAATCGCTGGTCGGGTGTAAAGCCATCGATCTTTATGGTAGAATCTTTCCCTTCATCAGTCATTTTAAATGCATCGTAGGCAATCGCGACGCCGCCGTTGTCGGCAGTGTTTTCACCCAATGTCAATCCTCCATGAATATGAACAGTGTCTAATACAGTAAATGAACTATATAAGTCAGACAGGCTTTTAGTTTTTGCTTTAAACTTCTCGTAATCCTCTTTTGTCCACCAGCTTTTCACATTGCCGTCTTTATCATATTGCGCACCCTGATCATCAAATGCGTGTGTGATCTCATGACCGATCACCATACCTATTCCTCCGTAGTTGATAGCATCATCTGCGCCAAAATCAAAATAGGGAAATTGTAAAATACCAGCAGGGAAAACAATTTCATTGGGCGACGAATTGTTATAGGCAGTAACCGTAGGCACTGTTGTGCCCCATTCTGTTTTATCAACTTGTTGATTCAGTTTTGCTAATTGATATTTATAATCATTTTGGTTGCACGAGAGTAAATTTTCAAAGTATTTGTTTCTGTCGATCTGCACCTTATCATAATCTCTCCATTTATCAGGATAACCGATTTTTTTGATGATGGCATATAATTTCTCTTTCGCTTTTTGTTTGGTGCTGTCGCTCATCCAGTCAAGATGATTAATTCTGTTCTCCAAAGATTTTTGCAAGTTGTTCACCAATGCGAGCACACGTTTTTTTGCATCCTCATTAAAATATCTTTTCACATACAGTTGCCCTAAAAGATCTCCCAAATGCCTGTCAACGTTTGCTGTCATCATCTGCGCACGGGATTTCTGAACTGCTTGACCTGATAATACTTTTGTCAACTCAAATGAAGCATCTGTGAATGGTTTACTCAATGCATCATCATAGGTTGCTAATGTTCTTGCCTTCAAATAAATTTTCCAGTCGTTGATGGGAATGGTTTTCAGCAGCAAATTCAATTTATAATAATACGCCGGCTGTGACACATCAATAGTATCGGTCTTTGCGCCGAGGTTTGCAAGCAATGCTTCCCAACCGACATTAGGTTGTGTTTTGTTGATCAGTGCTACGGCAGTTTTATGGTAATTTGAATTCACATCCCTGATCTCAATATTTGTTCTGTGTACTGTTGCGATCTCTTTTTCGATCCCATAAACAAGATCCGCATTCTTGGTGGCGGTAGCTTGATCACTGCCAGTTAATTGAAACAAAGTGCCAATGTATTTTTTATAAGCTTGTTGAATGCCCACTGCAGATGAATCTGTTTTAAAATAATAATCGCGGTCGGGCAAACCAATGCCGGCCTGATAAACATGGGCTACATTGATGCTGCCGTTTTTATTATCGGGAGAAATGCCAAAACCAATGATGGAGCGGTTGCCTGTTTTCATTTCAGTTGCCACAAACTTCATGAGTGATGGCACATCGCTGATGGCATCTATGCTAGCAAGAATTGGTTTAATCGGTTCGTATCCGCGCTGGTTGATGGTTGTTGTGTCCATACCGGAAGCGTAGAGGTCGCCAACTTTTTGTTCATTGCTGCCATTCGGATTTTGCAATTGCGAAACACTATCGAGTAGATGCTGCAGCAATTGTTTTTGAGGAATGTTCAAGAACATATAAGAACCAACGCCTGTTTGGTCGTCAGCAATTTTTGCAGTGTCGTACCATTTCCCATTCACATAGCGAAAGAAATTGTCACCAGGTTTTATAGAAGTATCAATGCCGCTTACGTCAACAAAACTTCTTTTGGGGGCATCGGTGGTAGCAGTATTATTATTGCATGCGGTCAAAGAGGTTAACACTAAAAACAAATAAAAAAGTCTATTCATAAACAGTAGTTTTTTTTAAAGATAATGATCTTTTGTTTGTTGTTGGTTGGTGTCGCATATTCGTAGTGATTTATCATTTTGCATTTCATAATGAATGATTCTCGGCGCATGGTTTCAAAATGAATTGCAATAACAAGCTACCCCACTCACTTTCTCAGGCGAGTCTCCGCATTACGCATTTAGCACTTGCAAGGAGTTTTGCGGGACTCGCCACACCAATGAAATACTGTTTGCAAATCAGTGCAATCTATTCACTGAAACAAAAAGCTGCGTGAAGTGGCGGCGAGTCCCGCGGCTGCACCTTGAGAATAGATAGTTCGTATGGCGGAGACTCGCCTGAGAACCTAAATGTGCTTCAGCTAGACTTGTGTAGAAGAATCAAAAGTTAGCACAGTCAAAAGAGTTAGCTTTAGTAAATAAATTAATTTTTAAAAAATGACAGACATAGAACAGCTTAGGGGAGCGCTTTCACATTTCGCTCAACTGGATGAAGAAAGCTTCAACCTTTCTCTTGACTGCTGGAGAATAAGGACATACAAAAAGGGAGACATTTATAATCCTGTGGGAAGTATCTGTAGGTATCTTGGTTTTACTATAGAAGGTTATTTCAGAGCTTATTTGATAGATAAAAATGGTGAAGAGATAAATTTATTTCTTTTCCCTCCTCACCAGGTGGTGGTTACTTACAAAAGTTTTATTCATGAAAGCCCCTGCGAATTTAATACAGTGGCAATGACCAATGCACGTGCAATTTGCATTAATCTTACAGATCTGCACGCTCTCTATAAAAAATCACATGCTTGGGAACGCTTTGGAAGACTGATGGCTGAAAAAGCTTTTGATATTGCTGTTGACCGCGCAGAAAGCTTCATTTTCAAATCAGCAGAACAACGTTATTTAGAACTCATCCAGATGCAGCCCGATATAATTGACAATATTCCTCTTTATCATATTTCTTCTTATCTAGGTATTGCAGGCCCTTCTCTCAGCAGGATACGAAAAAGAATTTCGTGTAGATAAATACGATTTTAACATGGGTTAAAGTTTTAACGGATTATGTATTCCATTTTTGTGTTGTATTAATTCATCACAATTAAATTTAAAAAAAATGGAAACATTAGTTATGACAAACAAAGAATCCGTTCAGTCACTCTATGAACTTTTCGGTCAGGGTAATGTACCTGCCATTCTTGATCTTGTTACCGATGATATTAAATGGACCTGTCCGGGTCCAACTAACATTCTCCCTTATGCCCAAGTGTACCACGGAAAAAAAGGCGTGTCGGAATTTTTCAGACTAATTTATGCGAACAAGGATTTCCCTGGTTTCGAGGTTAAGGAACTTATCGAAGAAGGCGATAAGGTAGTTGCTCTCGGACATTGGGATGCAAAATCGAAGAAAACAGGAAATCCTTATTCTGGGGATTGGGCGATGGTATTTTATTTCAGAGATGGGAAATTATATGAGCACAGAGAATATTATGACTCATATGGTGAGGCAATGGCTTCTAAGGGATAAAATTGGTTCTTTTTGATTTGAAGACCCGTTTCGTTTATCGTCTGTTATGTAGGATCATAACGGCTAATTCACGAAACGGTTTTTTTTGCCATTATCAATCTTGGTTATGTTAGAAATGTTAAAGTATTGAGGTATAAAAATAATACCACGAACACACAACCATCGTAACTTATTTTTTTGCATTAGTAAAGAATGATTTTTGCCTCTCTAAATTGTTTAATAACTTCTCACTGCGGTTATTCAAACTGCAACGAATAATACTTTTTAAATTCGTGAAATGATTTTTCAACGGGCGACCAAGACCACAGATACTGAGTGCCCGTATCATAATCAAGACGACAAAAATTTGCGTTCCATCGCATACCACTAACAGGAGGAACATTCAGTAATGGGTTTAATAATTTGTATGGAAAAAATATTTCTGCCGTCCACGATTTTATTGACGCACCTGATTCCATTGGTCCTCCATTGATGTTCACTTTTTTTATTGTTTTATTTTTATCCTCATAGTGCCAAGGTATCCAGCCACCCATTTTTCCTTTCCGGTTTAGTATCAATAAAACAAGTTCTTTTTCCAGAGGACTGATTTCATATTCGAAGTAGATATTTTCTGAAAGATCAGGATGAAAAAAAACTTCAAATACGTCAGCATTAAAAAGATTGTCAAAATCATTTTTATAAGAAGAAGTTATCTTATCGTCTTCACCACTGAAGAGCACATACAACCCTGTTGACGAATACAGGATCTTAAATTTACTTTCATAATTTTTGCCGCCTTCATTGATCTTATTTAATGCAGTCCATTTTGTTTTTTCCCATTCTGCATTATCTCCTTTACCATTTACCAAAAAGTCATTGCATTTGCGAACGAGCAATGGCGTATCAATAATATTTAAATTGAGAGTTGCAGCCGAAGATTCAAAAGAAAAAAAAATAGTCGCTGCAATAGTGAATAATAATTTCATCAGAATATTTTAATTATTGTACGAGAAAGATTGCTATTTATTTCTTCTCACACTTTTTTTACAAATTACTTACCACTTGCCACTAACTCCTAACAGCCAACCACCAACTACTCCCTATGTTTACCTGTTTCTCTTCCTTCCCATCCTGTTTTTCCTTTTTCAAGAATTAATTCTGTCACACTTCTTGAAACACGATCATCCACTTCTTCTATCAGCTCAATGCGCAGTGGGTGTGTCAATTTTTTCTGCCACTCTAATACTGGCGCATAAGGCTTGCTTCCTTTATCTGTTTCATAAACTAAGTATGCCCATTTCTCCGTAAAAAAATTACCTTTTAAAACAGGTATTATCTGTTGCATATTAGAAGACAAAAAACTCAATGATAATGCTCGTGCCCAATAAATCCATGGACCACCAGTGATATAGAAATATGGATTCAATAATCTCGTACGATTGTCAAGTCCAGCATTGGAATAGTTTAATTGTATGCCTGCAAAACCAATACCCGTTTCTTTATTATAAAAACTGATCCACGGCACATCATCCTGCATTTTTATATCAGTGAGTTCAGGCATCTTCGTTACATCATACGTGATGACGGAATCAGTGATCACATCATACCATGCAGCATCGGTGATCAGTTCTCTTTTAAAAACAATTTCTGCATTTCTCAAAGCAAGGCTCTGCACCGTTTCATTGATACGAAGATTTGTTGTGCTGATGAAATAAGGTTTGCCCGGATAAAATTCATAACGAACTGAAGCATCCACTTGTGGAATTTCTCTGAGCGGTCCCCAAACATCACTGAATGTGATAACAGGTCCGGCTAACGATTGAACATGTGCAGGTGGATCCCAATCAGAAGTGTGTGTCCATGGAATTGGCGGTGTATATATTTCGGGGTTCCAGTGAATAGCCCCGTTGGTTTCTTTGCGATGAAATAATGGATACTCTGATTTGCTTTTTAATGTAAGCTGATCAAAATGCCCTGACTTCGGATGCAGCACAACGGATATAAGATCATTATCTATCTGCAATCCCGGTGCTTCGCCTTGCACTTGCAGATCAGTTTTATAAATCTTTGCCATCGCATTCTTGTTGTTATAATAAACCATAAACACACGACTTGTTCTCGAAGGCACATTCGCAAGAAATGCTACGCGTGCCGTTACGGTCGGCATCCACACGGGTATTTGTCTTGTTGGGTTGCCATTTTTATCTGGCGCCATATCATCGGGTTTTAAATATTGTTGTATGTCGTACACCTGCGATGCAATCTCTGTTGTTTGTTTTGTTTGTGGATCGAATGATACTACGCGAATTTCTCTTTTCAAATCATTTACTTCATCGGGATAGAATGGAAGGAGCACTTCAATAGGTTCATCTTTTCTTTCAATGCCGGCTGTTTCGCTTAACACGATTGATTTATAATTCTTCCACGTCGTATCAAACACAGGTGCTGTGGAAGGCGCAGATATTTTTTGAGTGGCAGAAATCAGCACATCATTTTTGGATTGTATAACTGCTTTTTTCATCCGCACTGTTATTTTCACATCGTATTGTTTGCCGGGTTGCCATTTCACCCAACCAATTATAGAAGGAGAATGATAAACAAAATTATCCTGAGATAATCCTGAACCTGATGGAGGTCTGTTCGTTAAATGCGGATGACTTTGATCACCCAGATCATGTTCTGGTTTTATATCTGTATATCGTAATGCCTTTCCATTTACTTCAACCTCAGCTTCTATGATTGAAGCAGAAGGGAGCGTTATATCTGCTTTGAGATGATAATACGGAATGGCAGGTGTAGGAAAATTAAGTTCAACCTTTTCAATTTTTAATGTCTGCGCATTTATTCTTCCTGCGATTAATAGCAGCGTTATTGAAAACAAAAATAGTTGACGTAAAATCTGCAGTGATTGTTTCATCGGATTCTATTTATTAACGTTCAGTAATTAAATTTCTCTTGCGCATTTCTTTTAAACTGTTTTCCCAAGATCCACCAGCTCCCCAGAGATAATAGGTAAAGTACATCGTGGTTTTTTGAATGATGGGAACCCACGGCTGAAACTCCGTATAATAATAATGCGACTCGCCGTTGCTTGGATGGTTCATCCACATGTGCAAGAATAAAGGTTGCGTGACAGGATAAGCA
>CAIYPC010000662.1 GCA_903927975.1 uncultured Bacteroidota bacterium
ATATTTTTACCGCACAAACAAAAGTTCTTTCTCTCATTTTACTGCTGCGATAACCACGGCCCCGCAAAGGAAATTTTGCGATATGTTTATAGGGGGGCATTTTGAAATGGCGGATAGGGGTCAGCTTAACTGGGTTCTACAAGTTGGGGCACCTAACCTCTAAAAAATCATTTTATCAACTTGCCAGTTTATTATTTTTACAATATGTAAAGAGGATTTTTTAATATGTGTAAGCAAGAAATGGTTTCCTCAGTTTAGAAAAGAGGTGTTATAATCATCTACAAGTATTTTTATATTATCTATGGATTTGAAAGATAGTATATTTGCTTGCCAAATGCTATTATCTCATTCTCTTTGTCTCCCATAAACCCGAACATAAAATCCTTATCTTTTTTAATTTTTTGTAAGGTCAATCCGCCTGTAACAATAAAGTGATACTCGTCATATTCTCTGAATTCTTTTTTTGCCCCACCAGACGAGATATCCTTTTCCTTATGAATTATTTTTCTTAAAGCTTGAAAAAATTTGATTTCCCCAACGGATAGTACAAAATAAAAATTATTTTCATTCTGATTATCAATATCAGGAAATCCGTTTTGAAGGATATTCGTAATAGGCGTATTTCATGCTGAATCAGAGAAAATAATTTCCTTGATCATTCCAGTGGGCGCAACCATTTCAATACTGTCAGCTTTTAGAAAACGCACTTCTTGGTTCAGAAGATTGACTTCTTAATTTTACATTATCAGATAAGTATTGTCGGCAAATTTGATCTTGCCAAATTTCCACCCCCCTAGAAAAAAGGATAGCGGGCTGCATCAATGTTAGAAGTTTACAAATGGCTTTCCGTTCACACTATAGAGATTAATCTTATGCTGAAATTGATCAAACCATTAACCGATAGAACATTAACCTAAAAACGCCCCTTTTCAGAGGCTTTTGCAAGACATAACCCCTTATTCTTTAACATGAGGAAAAATCTAAAATGAAAATTCTATACTAATCAATCGGGCATTAAAAGAACAAGCTCGATGAATCATCGAGCTTGTTCTTTTAATATATCTAAATTCTAAGCGTTCTATTACTGCTTTTGCAACACTAAATTAAAATTCCCCTGATCAGCACCCGAGGCAAAAATGTCAATTGATAAAGTAATGTATCCTACACATGAAAATACATACCCAGTTGCTGACGCAGCTGAGACAGTATAGCCGTAGTTTCCAAAATCAATTTTAGTCGGAATCGAAGCAGCACCAGTACCGGGATTCACGGTTATTACGAGCGGGTTGATTATAGTGCCATAAAGCGGGTTTGGATAAACAGCCGACAGATTGATCTGATTTGCATTGGGACCATCCGTTACCTGCACCAAATCACCAGAATTCCAATCAGCCCTCGTGTCCGTAATTACCTTATAAGTACCTGCCATCCCCCCTGTAAAAGGGCAGGTTATATAGGCAGCAAAAGACATTGCCGCATGATAGTTGGTACCCCCATTTAAACCACTTCCAGAATTGGTTCCTGTATTATTTACATCGTAGGTTTTACCGCTCTTTGTAACAACCCTAGTGTAAAAGGTATAGAAAGTACCAGGAGCAAACGTCGTTGGGTCTACCCCCAAAGCCGCCCCTAATTGAGCTCCGGTTGCCATTAACTTGGTTCCCGAACCAGTGTAAGGAAAAGAGCCAACCTGTACCCATTTAGTTGTATCATTGGTTGCCCCCAAAGTTGCAAAGAGCACTATGTGATCGACTGCTTCTCCACCAGGATAAGCGTGCACTATAATGCCAACAGTAGAGGTAGCAATCTGAGTAAGATTAAAATTCAGGTTGATATTACTATCAAGCACTATATATGAGCCAATGCCCAAGTTCTCAACGTCTGTTAATGGGTTGATATTCCCCCGGTTTTTTTGCATGAATTTCCTAATATCAAAAAACTTGCAACCGTAACCGCTATTACCAATAATTTCTTCATGGATTCAATTTTTTAGGTTAATTAATGAAATTATCAGGATTGTTATCCCAAAATACTTTCTGAACCGCATCACCAGGTGCTTTTTGGGCAGGGGCATTTGAGTTCCTGTTCACAAAAACTGACGGATAAAAGAATGAGCGCATAAAAAATCCAGGGTCAGCAGTTGTCTTGGCGGGCTGCATATTATTGGGTTTGCCAGTTAGTCTGTAATTATTATAGGTTTCTAAGCCGTTGCCCCAGGCAGCAATATAATATTCAGTCATAACAATATTTAACCGAGAATCATCTGTTGTTGCTGTATCATAATTAGATGCTACCAAGCTATCATAACTAGCAATCGCCGTCATTGTGGGAATATAGTTCGCAGGAACGGTATAATTAACTGTTGCAGGAAAGCCCACTACTTTATCGATAGATGCAGAAACGCCATTGATAAGCAAACTGCGCGCAGTTCCTTGAGATGTTATGCCCATTGTTAACGCAGCCTCTGCTTTAACGAAAGAAGTGAACGATGATAACCAAATTGGCGCAATACCCGCCCCTTGACCACCCATGCTTATTGTAACTGTAGCGGCCTGATTTGCATCAAATTGTCCCCCGGCAGGATAAATGCCCCAAGCTGTTCTAAAATTGCCATCTGGTGGGGCTCCGCTATTGTCCCCATGGTCTCTACCCATGTATCCATTTCCAACTACACAAAACGGGGTTTTTGAAGGAACGGCAGGATACCATGGAGGGAAATTTGGCGTTGTCGAGAAAACAGAACTACTAAAGCAAGGGCAGCTTTGCTGATTAGCCCACGCATGATTGGTAGATTGACGATAAAAATAGTATCTCAACCTTGGATCTCCATTGGTTAGCCTAAGATTGCCCCCATATTTTTGGGCAGCCACCGTCCAAATGAAATAGTTTCCTAAATATTCGCCAACGCCCCCCGAATTAACATAGTCTATTGCATAATGAGGGTGTCTGCTATCTGGCGCTGTAATGTTTGTTCCGTATTTAAACACAAAATCCTGAGCTGCCGTATTGATAAGATTGTTTTCTGCCAATAAAGCCTGTATGGATGCCATGGCTGTCTGATCAACCAAGCGCACTTGCATGTAATACTTAAGCTTTAGTGTCTTAGCCAGAGTTATCCAATTTGTAGCATTCCCTGCATAATATAAATCATTAGCTGGCCCTGTAGCAGCTCCTGTTTTTTTGAGATCTGAAATAGCGCTATCAAGAAGTGTTTGCACGCCAGCGTAAGTCATCGCACCTGGATCTACTTTAGGGTTGGTATTAGCTGACCCCAAATTTGCTTCCCCAAACGGAACATCCCCAAAATCATCAACCAAAGTGCCAAAAGTGTAAGCTTCCAAAACCCTTGCTATACCAGATTGAATATATTTCTTTTGAGATTGGGCGAGCGGAATCATTGCTTCTGCGTTCTTAATTACTCCCGTGTATGCAGTTGTCCACATGCCATCAAAACTGGCGGGAGTGTACCCGTTTCTGTAAAAAGGGCCAGTCCATAGTAGCTGCCGAGTTAGCTGAGCGCCATCGTCAGATGCATTTGACCAAAAAGTGACGAAATTTTGCTGAATGCCATTCAAATATAAATCTACATCAGCAGTTGATGGGCTGGGGTAATTTGGGTTATTCAATAACCCATCAAAGGTTTTTTTACAGGAGAACAACCCCGTTATTACCATCATCACCAGTATTCCAATTATAAATTTTTTATGTTTCATAAATACTTTTTAGAATGTTTTAGAATGTCACCCTTATACTTGCACCAATGCGGCGAGCTGAAGGACCGGTAATAAATTCAAATCCTCGACCATTGCCAACACCTAGGCCACTAGCTTCAGGGTCAAAATGCATGTACTTCGGAAAATTCGGCGCGTAGTACCAAAGGTTTGTGCCAGAAACGGAAATCGAAATGGAACCAAATGGTAGTTTCGATATAGCGCTAGCCGGGGGACTATAGGACAAAGATGCTTCTCTAAGTCTTATGCAGGTTGCATCAAAAATTGTAGACTCATCAGCAGCACCGTTGGTGATGTTATTGCCATAGTAAGCTTGTGAAGAGGAAATCTGGATGTTGTTAGGCATTCCATTAGCAAGTACTCCAGGTAAAATCAACGGAAGAGCTCTGTCAAATTCCGTATCTTGCGTTACGCCCCTACCCAATAAGCCACCTGCAGTTCCTGAAAACATTTCGCCTCCTTGTGTGTAATCCCACTGCATCCGAAAACTAAATGATTTGTAGCTCAATGTACTAATGCCTGTTAGCTTATATAATTCATTGGGATCCCCAATCACGGCAATGTCAGCGCTATTTACATAATTGCCATCGGGACCAACAAGCCTTTTACCCGTTTTTGGATCCCTTTGAAAATAGTTGGATTCAATAACACCCAATGGGGAACCATTTTTCGCAAATGTCCCTTCGTTGGAATAACCTGCAATTAAGACATCCTTCAGGTTTGCTGGTATATCGGAAACAAGACTTTTGTTCAATGTATATATACCTGTAAGCTCCCACTTCCAGCTTTTTGTTTGAACGACTGTTAGACCTAACTGTAACTCAATGCCTTTATTGGAAACCTGACCTGCATTAATCTCCTCAAGAGTATAACCTGATGCAGGATCAAGAGGTTCATTCAATATCTGATCCTTTGCAACTCTATTATATATGGTGAAATCGAGTGATACCCGGTTCCTAAAAAATTTGCCTTCTATGCCCGCTTCTGTTTCGCCTATAAGTTCTGGCTTCAAATTCGGGTTAGGTAATAAATTAGGAATGGAATTGATATTGATTGCAGTTCCTTTTGAAGTATTAAATACATTCGTTGCAATATTCAAATAAGGCCTTGTCTGATAAGCTGGGGGAAAATTTGCACTTGTAGAATACCCAATTCTAAATTTCAGATAATTAACTGTCTTATTATTCTGCAAACTGGAAATTGCCGAAGTGGGGATAAATGAAAGGCTTGCGTTTGGATAAAATATGCTCCTATTGTTGGCTTCAACCGTTGACATCCAGCTATTCCGTCCCCCCACTGCTAGGTAAGCGTAATCGCGGTATCCTAAAGTTGCTAGACCAAATGCTCCGATATTAAGTGTTTGAGTATTGTAATTTAACGCCGACCCATCTTCGCTGAATTCAGAGTGGCTTATGAAATTTGAATGATTTAGTATGCCATACACCAATTGTTGCTGGCTTGTTTGCCCAGTCTGCTCATAAACATTTTTTCTCTTATTAGCACCTGCATCAATATTCAAATTAAAATTGCTGCCGAAATTATGATTATAATTTAGTAGCAATGTCTGATCCAAAATTGTGCTAACGCCATTCGAGGTACGGAAAAAACCCGTGGGTGTATATATGCCGCCCTTATTTTGAGCGTAATCCTGATATTCTGTATAATTATCTACACCAATTTTATAGGTTGCGCTTAACCCTTTGAAGAAATCATAACGCGCCTGCATTTGACCAAAAACTCTCCTTACATTATCATCTGTAAAAGAATTATTAAGTGTCCAGCGTGGGTTTTGTATATCATTTCCATTGCGATAATAGATAGAAGAATGATCCAATGGATTTTCATATGGAAGACCCATCAAATCTACAGCAGTTGGCGTGTACATCACATTGCCAAAAACAGATGCATTTGTGGCACTATTGCCATAGCTGTTGCTCGTGGGTGGGGATTTTGCATCGGTTGTCACATAATTAAGAGTTCCCGATACAGTAAATTTATTGGTCAATTTAGCAGATCCGCCCACTCCAAAAGAATTTTTACGCAAGCCATTCCCAATAAGATATCCCCGATCGTCAGTATAACTATAACTCATGCTATAACTTACTGTAGGCGTTGCACCAGCCACATTCACAGATGTTGTGCTCGTGTTACCAGTTCTAAAAAAGCGGGGAACGCTATTATAATATTTATATTCATAATCAGCCCCTTGAAACTGCGGAAACGCTGCGGCCAGAGAAGGCTTATTGTAAGGGTGATTAACCAATAGGGAGGGATTGGTAAATTTACCTCCCCAATTGCTAAAAAAGGCAAGCCCTGTGCTCAAATCAAAACCACCACCATATTGGGTGTTGTATTCAGGAAGTATTGCTTTTGTTTCAAAATAAGATTGAGACACTGTCACCTCAGCCTTCTTTTTAGCTTTTTGGCCAGATCCGTTTTTGGTAGTAATGAGTATAACGCCATTTCGCCCTTGCTCACCATAAAGCGTAGCAGCACTTAATCCTTTCAGGATACTGACATTTTCAATGTTATTCGGATCCAAATCAAGAAATCTACTAGAGGTCTGGGTACCATATGTAAAATTAGCCTGAGCATTTGTTCCTCCATCAAAAGGAACGCCATCTACAACAAATAATGGGGTCGAACTACCAGTGATAGTGCTAATTCCCCTAATATTGATATTGGTACCGCTACCGCTTAAGCCACTTGTGCTTAAAATATTCAAACCGGGCGCTTTGCCACTTAACACCCTGCCTAAATCAGCTTCCGGTCTTAATTCAAGCTCTTTTTTATCCACTGTTGAAACAGCATATCCCAGTGCTTTCTTTTCACGCTTAATGCCGAGTGCGGTAACAACCACTTCACTTAAAGCTGCCTCAGATTGTTTTAATGAAACTAAAACAGGTTCAAAATCTTTTACATGCACTTCTTGCATTTCAAAGCCAACACCACTAACCAACAAAGTGGCATTACCCGAGATCTTGATCTTGAATGCCCCGTCAGATCCAGTGTTTGTGCCCCCCTTACCATCTTTTACTTTGATTGTCGCTCCCGGAACCGGGAGACCCGTTGCATCAGTAACCTTTCCGGTCACTTCTTTCGTTTGGGAAAAAACCCCAAGGCTGGTGAGCAGTAGAATG
>CAIYPC010000663.1 GCA_903927975.1 uncultured Bacteroidota bacterium
CGATTGAAAATTCATTTTACTTAGTCTACCCGAAACATTTCCAATATCACCAAAACCAACACAGCTAAATCGCCAAAACAGCGGCACCCGATATTCAGTTTGAATGACCACAAGGTTTTTATCGCGATAGCGGCCTTCATAATAGCCACGCATTTTATTTGCGCCCCCAAGCAGGGCAAGGCTTCGCAAAGGCACATCGCCTGCGTTAAAAAAAGCAGAAGCTTGCATTGCAAGTACTTGCTTTCTATACGTCCTCAAAAAATTTCTCGCATCGAGCACAAAGTTTGTGTAGTTATAATCTGATCCAAAATAATTTGCAAAATGATTGAAATAGAATTGAAGCATTACTCCTTTATCAGGCGCAAATGCATTGTTTCGTGTATCATAAGTAAAGCTTGCACCAAGACCAGATACATGATATCCATTTCGCCCCTGAATATTTTGCTTATCGAACAAACCACCTGAATCATATTTCACATCAAACAATCGCTGGTATTCATACAAAAGACCAACATAAATTTTGTTCCCAACTCGTGCTTGCGGATGCAGATATATATAATATTGCTTATAACTATAATCCTCTTCGCTGCTGTCTTGCGAATGTTTTCCAAGTCCCCAGAATTTGTCGGGATAATAACTGTAAGACAATTGCTGATTGATAATATATTTTTCATCAGGAAAATATATTGAACCGTTAATTGCAATAACAATTTGTTTGCGCAGCGAATAAAGCGCCAATGCTTGCAAATTAGACGTACGCAATAGTTTATCTTTTGGATTAAGATGAAATGTGTAAGAAGAGGCAACACCAAATGACCAATTTGTTTCGATTGATCGGGCAATTACAGGAAGCAATAATACGTTATGAGATGCAGGTGCTTTTAATGTGTCTTTTTGTGCATTCACAGAGCAAAAAGAAATTAGCAAAACTGCAAGAATAAGAATGGCAGAAAATGATTTACTTTGCGAATGCACCGGGTGTTCGATTATGACTTTTAAGGTTAGCCTATGAAAAAAATACAAATTAACATCTAAAAAGTAATTTTATTACTTTTGCGAATTAATATAAAAATCATTTTTTGTTAAAATTAAATTCATTTCTTTAACTTAAAGGTTTCAACTCAGGATTGATAGCTTGCTATTGCACCTGAGGAAATGCTAACAACAATATGAAAAAAGTAGTATTCCCCGATTTTACTTTGGAAGAAAAGCTGACCGAAGAACAATTAAGATTGTTCGACGAAACAGGAGCTATTGTTTTCAGGAATTTTATTTCTCCTGAAACGGTTCAGCTTTTTATTTCTGAAATCAACAGGATTGAAAAAAAATTGCTTGATGAAGGCACAGAAAAAGTAAATGGCATTCCATTGAAGTTTGGCAAAGACGATAAGGGTAATAGAATGATCCAGCGCATGTGCTTTTTATCTTCTTTCAGTGATATATTCCATGAATTGCTGCAAGACCCGCGCCTTAAAGCGCTCATCGCTTTTTTGCAGCCTTATGAAGGTCGCATTGCAGAAAATGAAAAGGATGGCTTGATATTGAATAATTATGTGCGCATGCCAGATAGCGCATTCACACAAATGGGATGGCACACAGACAGCCCACGCGATCTTTTTCTTGGCCAGAAAATTCTGCCGATGCTGAACGTTGGCATTCACTTAGATGATTGCCCTTTTGATAATGGAGGATTAAGAATTTTGCCCGGCACGCACAAGCAGAACATGATGAAGCTTCTTTTCGGAAAAAAATATTTCATTGATAACAATCCCGATCGCCGTGAGATTGGCTTTGATCTCAACGCAGGAGATCTTACCGTTCATGATGGCCGCTTATGGCATCGCGCACAGCAATCGCCGCATTATGGCGAACAAAGCAGAAGGCGCGTAATGTATGTTCCGATCATCACCGGAAAATATATGCCAAAGCATGCTGGCAGCAAAACACCATTCTATCATCGTTTTGCTTCTAAAGTTCAGAACTAAATCAAACCCCTAGCAGAAACAAACTGAATAACTATATTTGAGAAGGTCAACATAATTGTTGACCTTCTCTTTTTAAATTAGTGTTTATGTCTTACGCATTAATAACCGGAGCTAGCAAAGGAATTGGCAAGGCCATTGCAGAAGAATTAGCAGCCAAAAAATTTGATCTTTTATTAGTAGCGAGATCAAGTGATTTATTACAGCAAGTCGCAAAAGATATTATAGACAAATACAAAGTGCAGGTTGATTTTTTATC
>CAIYPC010000664.1 GCA_903927975.1 uncultured Bacteroidota bacterium
AGCAACAGAATATAATTATTACGAGGAAGAAGGTTTTTTTAAGAAGCATTTATAAAATTAAATAAGATTTTTAAAGTGTAGCAACGGCTTGTAATTTTATTTCTGGCAATAATTTATTATCCTTTTTATCCTGTGATCATCAATTGCTTCTTATGATATTGGTTATGAAAATTTTTTATGAAGAAATCACAAATCGATATTGCAACATTTCAAGAACCCGATTTTCCCATTGTAATAAAAATCAATTATTCTAAATCTTCCTCTATTACTTTCGTCTCGCCGTTGTTGATTGGCTAATCAACAATTTATAGGAGTGTGTAAGATTTTAATTGCTTTTCTATTCTCTAGTTCCCTCTATCGCATCATTAATATTGTTTGTTTCTAAAAGCAAATTTGTTTTTTCCTGTGGTAGTTCCTGCACATTGCGAAGTTTTCTTTCTATTGCGCGTGTTCTTGCTCCTGCTGAATCAATCACGTTCACCGCTTCATCCAATTTCTTTTTTGTCTTTTCTAAAATAGTACCAAATTGTCCGAATTCTGTTTTTACAGCGCCGAGCAAATCCCAAACTTCACTACTACGCTTTTCTATAGCCAATGTTCTAAAACCCATTTGCAAACTATTCAGCAATGCGCTCAACGTGGTCGGTCCTGTTATTGTTATTTTATAATCTTTTTGAAGCTGTTCAAATAATCCTGGTGTTCGCAAAACTTCGCCAAACAAACTTTCATAAGGCAAAAACATGATGCCATATTCTGTGGTGTTTGGCGGATCAATATATTTCTCTTTAATATCCTGTGCATTTTTTTTGATGCCTCTTACAAATGCTTTTCTAAATTCTTCTATCTGTTCCAAGTCTGCTTTTTCGTAAGCTTCCACCAATGCCTCATAATCTTCTTTTGGAAATTTTGAATCGATAGGCAACCAAAGTGTTTTTTCGAAATTGTTGCCATGTGGCATTTTAATTGCAAATTCAACAACGGCACCGCTGCCAACTTTTGTTTTTACATTCTTCTCATATTGTTCATTCGTCAATAAATCTTCCAACAAATTTTGAAGTTGATATTCTCCCAAAACGCCTCTTGATTTTACATTGCTCATCACTTTCTTTAAATCGCCAACACTGCTTGCTAAAGTTTGCATATCACCCAATCCTTTATGAACCGCTTCCAATCTTTCGCTCACGAGTTTAAATGATTCGCCCAATCTTCTTTCCAATGTCTCGTTTAATTTTTCATCAACGGTCTTTCTCATTTCTTCCAACTTCTTTTCATTGCTTTCCTGCATTTTGTTTACAGAATTTTCAAGAACCGTTTTCAATTCTCCCAGCTTAATATTGTTGGCTTCGTTCTGCGTTTTCTGAATATTCACGAAGTCAGTAAAATTCTCTCTCAGCTTTTCATTAAAATTTTTCAATCCCTCATTCAGATTTGTTTTAAATGTTTCGAGATTTTCTTTCAGTTCTTTTCTATTGTCTTTATTATTATTTTCCATTGAAGATTGAAATGCTGTAAAATTATCGCCAACTGAACTTGTAAGTTTGGAAAGCTGCTCTGAGAAAATTTTTGTGAAAGCGTTCAATTGATTGTTCACCTCTTCTCTTAGGCTTTTCGAATTGTCTGAATTTTCTTTTCTATTAGTGATGAATTCATTTCTCAAATTTGTTTCTGTGTTTTTCAGATTTTGTGTGAGTGAAGTAATTGAATTTTTCATTTCAGCAAATTCATTGCCATTTTCTTTCGTGCCATTTTTGAGCGTAAGAAATATGTTTACGATTAATAGAATTACAATAAGAATAATGAGTATTTGAATGAGTACCATTTTATTTATTTATAGAATTTGAGTATCTGTGGAAATCAATAGCTTTGATATAAATATACGACCGTTGCTTTGTTATTATTAAAAGCTTAAGACAAATGCGAAGTTGTGTCAATCGGTCTGGTTTATGTAGCTACATTTCATGAAACCAATTTTTCCATGATGCGTGAACGGAATTATATAAGTTGTTTCATCAATCCTTTTTGAATTGTGAAGATTATAGCTATAGCGCGGAT
>CAIYPC010000665.1 GCA_903927975.1 uncultured Bacteroidota bacterium
CAGTACAAGTGAGTGACACAACGATGCTCAATATATTTCCAAAGCCGGTTAACAAAAATTGGTCACCAAATAGAAAAAAACTATATTACCTGTCCAACTAATTTTTTATGAAAATAATTGAAATAAAAGTGCTGAAGGGGCCGAACTACTGGAGCATCCGCCGCCCCAAATTAATTCAGATGAAACTTGATCTGCAGGAAATGGAACAACGACCAACGAATTCCATAACTGGTTTCAGACAACGGCTTGAAAAATTATTTCCAAGCATGTATGAGCACAGATGCAGCGTGGGCGAGCCCGGCGGTTTTTTTCAAAGAGTTGATGAAGGTACATGGATGGGACATGTTATCGAACACGTAGCATTAGAATTGCAAACGCTTGCTGGCATGGACACTGGCTTTGGGCGCACACGTGGTTCTGGAAAAGAAGGTGAATATTTTGTCGTGTTCAGTTATATGGAAGAAGATGCGGGCGTTTATGCCGCGAAAGCTGCTGTAAAAATTGTGCAGGCAATCGCAGATGATATTGCTTATGATCTCTCAGAAGATATTCAGCAACTCCGCGAAATTCGTGAGGACACTAGGCTTGGTCCATCTACCGGTTGCATTGTGGAAGAAGCAATGAAGCGAGGCGTTCCCTACATACGATTGAATAAACAATCGCTCGTGCAGTTAGGTTATGGGGTGAACCAAAAAAGAATCCGCGCAACCATTGCAAGCACTACATCATCTATCGCTGTTGACATTGCATGCGATAAAGAAGAAACAAAAAATTTATTGGAAGCTGCTGAGATTCCAGTACCTCGTGGCGTTATCATTCGCAGCGAAGCAGGTTTGCAAGATGCGATCGACAAAGTTGGCTATCCAATTGTACTGAAACCAATTGATGGCAACCATGGCAAAGGTGCCACAACAAATATTATTAATTGGGAACAAGCAGTATCTGCTTTAGCTGCAGCGCAAAAATATTCGCGCAGCGTAATCTGCGAAAAATTTATTACCGGTTTTGATTTTCGAGTACTCGTCATCAACTATAAATTTATTTGTGCTGCATTAAGAACACCAGCATCTGTAATTGGTGATGGGATTAATAATATTCAATGGCTGGTTGATGAGGTCAACAAAGATTCTCGCCGTGGCTATGGTCACGAAAAAGTGTTGACCCAAATAAAAGTTGATGAGTTCAGCAAAAAAATGCTGGACGAAAAAGGTTATACGATGGAAACCATTCCTGCAAAAGAAGAATTGGTTTTATTAAAGCCCACAGCCAACCTCAGCACGGGCGGCACTTCCACAGATGTTACGGACGAAGTGCATCCAGTGAATATTTTTTTGGCTGAAAGAATTGCGAAGATTATCGGTTTGGATATTTGTGGCATTGATATCATGGCGCAGGACTTACGGTCACCCATAACCGAAAATGGCGGAGCCGTGCTGGAAGTGAATGCAGCACCTGGTTTCCGGATGCACATTGAGCCATCAGAAGGATTGGCGAGGAATGTTGCAGAGCCAATGGTTGATATGCTTTATCCCAAAGGCAGCAATGGAAAAATACCAATCATCGCCATCACCGGAACGAATGGAAAGACTACAACAACTAGATTAACTGCACATATTGTAAAAACAGCAGGATACAAAGCGGGCTTCACCACATCAGATGGTGTGTATATACAAAACCAGATGATGATGAAGGGCGATTGCACGGGACCATTGAGTTCCCTGTTTGTATTAAAAGATCCAACAGTTGATTTTGCAGTTTTAGAATGTGCAAGAGGCGGCATATTAAAATCAGGGCTTGCATTTTCAAATTGCGATATTGCTATTGTTACCAATGTAACTGCGGATCATCTTGGTCTCGGTGGCATTGATTCGCTGGAGCAAATGGCAAAAGTGAAAAGCGTGGTGCCAGAAACAGTTTACAAACACGGCTTTGCCATTTTGAATGCAGATGATGATTTGGTGTATGCCATGAAAGATGGGCTTGAATGCAATATTGCATTGTTCAGCATGGATGAAAATAATCCGCGCATTAAAAAACATTGCAACGATGGTGGCATCGCAGCAGTTTATGAAAACGGATATGTGTCACTGTTAAAAGGCAATTGGAAAATTCGCATTGAAAAAGTATCTGAAATACCGCTCACATTTGGCGGCAAGGCAATTCATAATATCATGAACACATTGCCAGCAGTTTTGTCAACTTATCTTTTCAGGAATATTAAAGTAGAAGATATCCGATTAGCACTGCAAACATTTATTCCTTCACCAGTGCAAACTCCCGGAAGATTGAATTTATTCCAATTCAAAAAATTTCAGTTTCTTGTTGACTTTGCGCACAACCCTGCGGGATTAGAATTGCTTTGCGATTTTGTGAGCAAAATGGATGGCAGCCCGAAAATCGGTATCATCAGCGGCACTGGTGATAGACGCGATGACGATATTCGAGAGCTCGGAAGAATTTCAGCGAGACATTTTGATGAAATAATAATCAGGCAGGATAAAAACCTGCGTGGTAGAACTGCTGAAGAGATTATCAATCTGCTTGTTCAGGGAATTGATGAAACGAAAAGGAAAGAAATACCATTGGCGATAATACAAAAAGAAAAAGATGCTATTATGTATGCGTATCAAAATGCCCCACAAGGCTCATTGATAACCATTATGTGCGATGTTGTGCCCGATGCACTGGAATTTATAAAAGGATTGAAAGAGGAAGAGGATGCGAGAGGAAATCAACAGTTCCCAGTTGGCAGTAAGCAGTTGGCAGTGGGAAGTTAGGAGTTGGTAGTTCAGAGTTAGAAGTTTTCAATTGTTATCTTTTAATATAATGAGAGGTTTATGGTTGACTACAAAGCATTTGCAGTCATTAAAAATTAAAATCAAATTCTTTTGGAACATCTTTTGCTGATTCTTACTTTTGCACTCCCTTAGCATTTAAGGATTCGGGATTTTGCCTGATAGTATAATGGTAGTACGACAGATTTTGATTCTGTTTGTCGAGGTTCGAATCCTCGTCGGGCAACGGAGAAATTCAAAAAGAGAAGACCCTGCATCAAACGTGCAGGGTCTTTTATTTTATATATCAAACCACCTAACTAACAAGATTGAAATTATGCTGTTGCCCTCAATTCCGGAACAACGCGCAATGGCGACAAGCGAATTCGTTTAGCTGTAAATACTTCACTTACAAAAAAGGAATAAACTTTTCTGGAAACATCTTGCCTTACTTTTCTTTTATTGAGCGCACGGCTTCTATGCTTTGATTTAATAAGGGCAATCCCTTTATGCTGCAGTGGCAACGGCAATAGATAATCTCCACTATAAATTTTTACAGATTCATAAGTCTTCCAAAATTCATTATAATTCTTTTGGAAACTGTACTCGTCACTCACTAAATAGCTTAACTGATTCTCCAGACTAATGCCTATAACTGTCTTGATGCCCAATGAAAGTGCCAGACCTTCAATGGCTGAGACCAACAACACGGGAGGGGTTATATCACTAAAATATTTTGAAGATTTTGAAATTTCATCTAGCCCACCTTTCATACCTTGAATACGGGTTATATAAATAATCTGATTGTCCAAAACACCGAAACTTTCGCCGGATGAAAAAGTAAAAGCAATTCTGTAAAGAGTAACTCCATTCATATTAAACAACATACTGAGAGAACCTTCATTTTCATACGGAGTGGTGGTCTGTAGCCTCATTTCAAAAACATCTTTGCCTTTCACTTCAGACCAGCATTTCAAGCCACCCGAAAATATCGATTTCAAAATGTGATATGGAAAATTTTTTTTGAAAAAAGCATAGTGGTTCGTCAATATATCCAGCTTGTCTTTTGTGCTTAGCCTATTGGAAAGATATTTGAAAAGATAGATATAGAAAATTTTCGGGGAGATGAACCCAGAGGTATGAAAGGGTTTTAAAATCTTGCTTAGTTTTATATGACCAGTCAGATAAAAAAAGATTTTTAATCCTCTGGAGTAATAAGAAATTAAAGAAGAAAAAGTTTCTTTGCGATAATTCCAAATTACATATTTTGTATTACGAATCAGAGCGTACAAAATAAAAAAATTTAGAGCCTAGGTTATTAAAAGAAATTGGATTTACATTGCTATAACGGGTTAAGGATAATTTTATTATTGACAAAAACGAAAAACATAAATAGCTATATTTGCGTTCCATTGCCCGATAGTATAATGGTAGTACGTCAGATTCTGGATCTGAGTGTCTTGGTTCGAATCCAGGTCGGGTAACTTAAAAACCTCAGCAAAAGCTGAGGTTTTTTATTATCATTTATTTTTTCTAAATCAAATAATTAACGCAACGGCTTGCTCCAAAAATCGTACGCGTGATAATAAATGTCATAATAACATCTAAAAAAAAGCAAGCCATTATCATGGGCTTGCTTTGAAACTTCAATCGAGTGAAATCTATTCTTTATCTTTCTGTGAATAAACTTCCCAACCACTATCTGCAGATTTTAAAACCAGCTTCTGGTCAGAATTTTCAATAGTAGCATAGTAATAAGTATCGTTTCCTATGCTCACTTCAAAAAGATTGCTTATCCAATAATTGCTAAAATCTTTTTTCAAGCCCATCAATTGAGAGATCGGCAATTTATCAGAAAGGATATTTCTTGCAACTGCCA
>CAIYPC010000666.1 GCA_903927975.1 uncultured Bacteroidota bacterium
AAATTTTAGAAGAAAAATTATCTCATAAAATCACATTGGATGAAGTTATAAAAATTTTATTCTTAGGCGCCTCGCCTATAGATGAAGTTCGACTTAGAATTGACCAAGAGGTAAGGGATATTGAAAGCAGATTGAGGATGGCGACCCTTAGAGATAATTTTGATTTAAAATCAGAATGGGCTATCACAACTAAATCTTTACAACAAGCTATGCTCGATCAACAGCCTACTATTGTCCACTTTTCTGGGCATGGTGATATTAATGGTATTGCAATTGAAGATACTTTGGGAAACTCCAAATTAATTGATAATGATGCTTTGGGTAGTTTATTCGAGTTATTCGCAGACAAGGTAAAATGCGTATTTCTTAATTCCTGTTATTCTGAATCTCAAGCAAAAGAAATAGCCAAACATATTCCTTATATAGTCGGTATGAAAAGTTCAGTTCCTGACAGTGCAGCTATAGCTTTTTCTGCTGGCTTTTATTCAGCCTTGGGAGCTGGTAAAGATTTCAAGTTTGCATATAAAATGGGAGTAGTAAGCATTAAAATGGAAGGAGTTATTGGTAGCGATATTCCCATTATGCTTGGATAATATTTCGATGTCACAAGAAATTTGACTCAAACGCAAAATGTTTTTCTTTGCTCAGTGAACTTTGGAACAAAGCTTCCCATCCCCCTTTTTCTCCCGAACTTCGCCCCCAAAATCAAATAATAATGTCAGCTATAAAAGTAATTATCACAGGTTCTACAGGCATGGTTGGTGAAGGTGTTTTGTTTGAATGTTTGCAAAATGAAAAAGTTTCTGAAGTGTTGATCATTAATCGCAGGCATTATGAGATCAGTCATTCAAAATTAAAAGAACTCATCGTTCCTGATTTTTTTCAGCTAGATCAATTTGCAGAAAAAATAAAAGGTTACAATGCTTGTTTTTTCTGTGCAGGCATTAGTTCTGTTGGCATGAAAGAAGATAAATACACACGCATTACTTACGATACCACATTGTCTTTTGCAAAAGCATTACTGCAAGCAAATAGTAATATCAGTTTCACTTTTGTATCGGGCAGCCACACAGACAGCAGCGAAAAAGGAAAAATAATGTGGGCTCGTGTGAAAGGCAAAACAGAAAATGATTTGATGAAGCTTCCTTTCAAAGCAGAATATAATTTTCGTCCCGGTGGCATGCAACCTTTTGACGGACAAAAAAACTGGAAAGCTGCATACAAATGGATCGTAAAAATCATCAAGGTAATTTCTCCAAAAAAAGTGATCACGATGGAAGAACTCGGCAACGCAATGATCAATGCGGTGACTATCGGTTATTCAAAACAAATTCTTGAAATAGCGGATATAAAAGAATTGGCGAAAGCATAATTTTTTGCCGTCGTAACCAGCCTCTAAGATTGTCATTTTTACCTTCCGATAATTCAGATTAAGAAATTACTTTTACTTCTTAGGCCCTCATTCCTTCAAAAAAATATTTATCATGACAAAAGAACTATGGCTCAATCTTCCGGTGAAAAACGTGAATAAATCAAAAGAATTTTTCACGAAGCTTGGCTTTTCGTTCAATTCAAAGTTTGGCAACACTGATGTGTCTGCCTGTCTTATAGTCGGACAAAAAAATATTGCCGTAATGCTTTTTGCAGAGCACTTATTTAAAGGCTTTGCAGGATCAGATATTAACGACACAGCTAAATCTGCGGAGATATTAATTTCTTTTGATGCAGAAAGTAAAGAAGAAGTAGATGAGCTTGCAAAAAAAGTAGAAGCAGCAGGAGGCAATTTGTATCACAAACCAAGTGAGACACAAGGCTGGATGTATGGTTGCGGGTTTGCGGATCTTGATGGACATAGATGGAATGTGTTATATATGGATATGACCAAAATGCCGCAGCAATAAAAAAAGTGTTAAGGAACAAGAGACAAGGAACAAGAAATACAAGAAGCAAGAGGCAAGGAACATGCAATGAAAAAAACATTTTTTATATTAGTAAAAGTTGTTCTGATTGCTTACATTCTTTTGTGTGTGGCATTATTCTTTTTTCAGGAGAAGTTGATTTTCTTTCCGCAAAAATTAGATAAGAATTTCAAATTTGATTTTGATCAAAAGTTTGAAGAAGTAAATATCAAATCTGATGATGATACATTATTGAATGCTATCCTATTTAAATCCGATAGTTCAAAGGGATTGATATTTTATCTGCATGGAAATGCAGGCTCGCTGAATTCGTGGGGAGCGGCTGCTAAAGCATATACCAGTTTGGGTTACGATGTTTTTATGTTGGATTACAGAGGCTATGGAAAAAGCGAAGGATCAATCAAAAGCCAAGATCAATTATTTCGAGATGTACAAATTGCATACAACGAAATAAAGAAAAGGTATGAGGAGAACAAGATGATTGTGCTCGGATATTCTATCGGCACAGGTCCTGCTGCTAAACTTGCTTCTGTCAATAAACCAAAATTATTAATCCTTCAAGCGCCTTATTACAGCTTAACGGATATGATGCGGCATTCATACTCATTTGTTCCAACACTACTTTTGAAATATAAATTTGAGACAAATAAATATGTTAAAGATTGTACGATGCCGATTGTGATTTTTCACGGAAATAAAGATGAAGTGATTGATTATAATTCTTCCATTAAACTAAAGGAATTAATGAAGCCGACTGACACGCTTATAACGCTGAATGGGCAAGGGCATAATGGGATGACTGATAATCCGGATTATAGGAAAGCGATTGAAAAGATATTATCGAAATATTAAATCTCTCCAAAAAGCCTTCAAGGTTTGTCGAGATACTATTATCATAATATTGATCCCAGAAAGCTAATAATTCTCCGCAAGCCGCTATTAATAGGGACTTCCAACTGGAAACTGGCAATTGGAAACTGGCTACTGAAAACTCCCAACTGTTTTTTACCTTTGCGCCACTTATGGCGGAAAAAATTCTTATTCTCGACTTCGGTTCTCAATACACTCAACTAATTGCACGTGCGGTTCGCGAAGCGAATGTCTATTGCGAAATTGTTCCTTATCACAAAAAAATCGAGTTCGATAGCTCATTGAAAGGCATCATTCTTTCAGGATCGCCTTTTTCTGTGAATGATGCAAATGCACCGATCGTGAACGTGCAGGAATTGAATGCGCATGTGCCGGTGCTTGGTATTTGTTATGGTGCGCAACTTACTGCCAAACAATTTGGTGGCAGCGTTGCTAACAGCAACAAACGTGAATATGGTCGTGCGTTAATGCACAAGCAGCAGGACGATATTTTGCTGAGGGACGTAACTGAACTTTCTCAAGTTTGGATGAGCCATGCTGATACAATTCTTGAATTGCCGGCTGGTTTTGATGTGTTGGCAACAACTGAAAACATTCCCTACGCGGCTTTCAAGAAAAGCGAATATACATTCCCGTTATATTGCCTACAGTTTCATCCCGAAGTATATCATTCCATTGAAGGCAAAAAAATATTGCACAATTTTTTGGTGAATGTTTGTCATTGTGCGCAGGATTGGACTTCAGCGCATTTCATCAGCGATACTGTTGATAGATTGAAAAAACAAATCGGCAAGCGCAAAGTGGTGATGGCGTTAAGCGGTGGCGTAGATTCCACAGTGGCTGCCACATTAATACACAAAGCAATCGGCAAAAAATTGTTTGGCATTTTTGTTGACAATGGCGTGCTACGCAAAGATGAATATGAGGAAGTGCTGGCAACTTATAAAAAGATAGGCTTGAACGTTACCGGTGTTGATGCCAAGAAAATTTTCTATAAAAAATTAAAAGATAAAACTGATCCCGAGGAGAAAAGAAAAGCAATCGGGAAACAGTTTATTAAAATTTTTCAGAGAGAAGCAGAAAGAATTCAGGGTGTTTCGCTGCTTGGGCAAGGCACTATTTATCCTGATGTGATTGAAAGCATTTCTGTTCATGGACCTTCACAAACAATCAAATCTCATCACAACGTTGGTGGGCTCCCCAAAAAAATGCATTTGGAATTAGTAGAGCCATTGCGCTACTTATTTAAAGATGAGGTTCGCCGTGTTGGTGCTGAGCTTGGCATTCCGGATGATTTGTTGCAGCGCCATCCTTTCCCAGGCCCAGGTCTAGCGATTAGGATATTAGGCGAGGTTACCCCAGAAAAGGTACAATTGTTGCAGCAAGCAGATTATCTCTATACAAAAGCATTGAAAGATCATAAATTGTATTCAAGTGTTTGGCAAGCTGGTGCTATTTTACTTCCGGTGAAAAGCGTGGGCGTGATGGGCGATGAAAGAACGTATGAATTCACGGTGGCGCTTCGTGCGGTTACTTCTGTTGATGGGATGACTGCAGATTGGGCACATTTGCCGTATGATTTTTTAGCCGATATTTCAAACGATATCATCAATAATGTGAAAGGGATCAACAGAGTGGTTTATGATATCAGCAGCAAACCACCCGCAACGATTGAATGGGAATAGGGAGTGGTAAGTGATAAGTTGTAAGTATTATAGTCACTAAACTTACAACTTGCCACTTACGACTTATCACTTTTAAGCAAGTTCAATATGAAAAATCTGTTTCAACATTTTTTCTTCCTTATCTCAATATCAATTTCATTTTGTGCGAAAGCGCAGAATGATTCTGCTGCGAAAGTTCATCATATTGCTATATTCGCTCCGCTATATTTAGATTCTGCTTTTGATGAGACAGGCAGTTATCGCTATGATAAAAATTTCCCGAAATTTTTAAACCCTGGTCTGGAGTTTTATGAGGGTGCTGAATTAGCGATTGATTCATTGCAGCAAGAAGGAGTTCCTTTGGAATTTACTTTGTATGATACCAAATCAACAAAAAAAACAATCGCTCAAATTCTGCAGAGCGAAGAATTTCAAAATATTGATTTGATTATCGGTCATGTATCAACGTTAGAGCTGCGACAATTGGCGAGTGCGGCTGCGCATAAAAATATTCCTTTCATTAATGCTAATTTTCCCAACGATGGCAACATCACAAAGAATCAAAATCTTGTTATCTTAAATTCCACCGTAAAAACTCATTGTGAGGGCATCTATAAATATTTGCAGAGAAATTTTGCAACGCAATCGATCGTTGTTTTTACCAGAAAAGGCGTTATGGAAGATCGATTGAAGAATTATTTTTTAGATATAGAAAAAAATACAGCGTCTGTTCCCCTGAAAATGAAATTTATTACATTGGAAAAAGGCTATGACCAGAAACAATTGAAGCCTTATTTCAGGGAAGACGTTCAAAATATTTTTGTATTGGCAAGCCTTGATGAAGCGTTTGCAAAAGACTTTTGTTTTCAATTATCTCCATTGGCAAAAACGTTTAAGACAACTGTAATCGGAATGCCCACATGGGATAATATCAGTGATTTCTCTCAGCCGCTTTATAATGGACTTGAGATTATGTACACAACACCATTTTATATTAATCAAAACGATAGCCTCGTCACGCATATCCAACAATATTTCAAAACGAATTTTTATATGCGTCCCAGTGATATGGTGTTCCGCGGTTTTGAAACTATTTATCGTTTTGCAAAATTGCTGCAGGAGCATGGCAACAATATCACAACCAACATCGGCGAAAAGAAATTCAATGTATTCAACAACTTCGATATTGAACCTGTTTATCTCAATAAACAAAATACTTCTCCTGATTATTTCGAGAATAAAAAATTGTACTTCATCAAAAAGGTCGATGGAAATGTTTCAACTGTAAATTAAAATTTCAATTCTCCGTCATAAATGACGGAGCTAGTTATAGCATTATCGAGTGCCTAACCGTTGCACAAATAATTCATGAACTAATTCTTACAATAAGTGTTCTATTAATGTCACTTTGTAATTCTTTTAATTAGTTTTCTTATGTCTCTTCTCACTTTCACAGATAAGGGAATTTTTTGCCCACAGGGCGATTTCTATATCGATCCATGGAAGCCTGTTGAGCGTGCTGTCATCACACATGCACATAGCGATCATGCACGTTGGGGAACTCATTTTTATTTGTGCCATCATCTTACCAAACCATTGCTGCAACTGCGTTTGGGCGATAATCAATATCAAAGTGTAGAATGGAATGAAGCTGTTTATATGAATGGCGTAAGAATTTCTTTGCATCCTGCTGGTCACATTATTGGCTCATCGCAAATACGTGTTGAATATAAAGATGAGGTTTGGGTGGCAAGCGGCGATTACAAAACAGAGAGCGATGGAATCAGCGGAAATTTTGAACCTGTGAAGTGCGATACATTTATTACCGAATCAACTTTTGGATTACCCATTTATAATTGGAAACCGCAGCAACAAATTTTTTATGACATACAAAATTGGATTATCAAAAATAAAGACGAAGGAAAAATTTCTGTACTGATTGCATATAGCCTTGGCAAAGCGCAAAGATTGTTGCCATGCATTTCAGAAGTCAATCCTTCAATTTTTGCGCATGGTGCTGTTTGGAATGTGCATGATGCATTTGTGAAAGCAGGAGTGAAATTGCCTGAAGTAAAAAGAGTAATGCCAGATATGTCAAAAGAAATTTTTAAAGGAAGCGTGGTGATAGCTCCACAAAGCGCTGAAGGAACCGGATGGATGAAAAGATTTGTGCCTTATGAATTGGCTGTGTGTAGTGGCTGGATGCAGGTTCGTGGCAATGCCCGTAGAAGCAATGCTGACAAGGGTTTTGCACTGAGCGACCATGCGGATTGGAATGGTCTGTTAGATGCAGTGGAAGCAACAGGGGCACATAAAGTTTTTGTAACGCATGGCTTTCAATCTGCGTTCAGCAGGTTTTTAAATGAGAATGGCATCGAATCTGCAGAAGTGAAAACAGAATTTGGGGAAGAAGAAGAAGCAATTGATAATGGGGAATTGAAAAATGATAATGATGCATTGTCAATAGCAAATAGTGATTGATGATTTGCGGTGCATCATTATTTATCAAGATGTTTTAACTAGCTCCGGCATTCATGCCGGAGAAAAATAATAGTGTGAAACAATTTTCTGAATTAGTAAACATATTGGGAACAAGCACGAAGACGAATGATAAGCTTGATGCATTGTCAAATTTTTTTGCAACAGCAAATGATAAGGACAAAGTTTGGGTGATTGCATTGTTCAGTGGGCGAAGACCGAAGCGGGCTGTGAATTCCACACAATTACAGAACTGGTGCATTGAATTGACAAACCTTCCGCAATGGCTTTTTGAAGAGAGCTATCACACCGTTGGCGATCTTGCGGAAACTATTGCTTTATTATTGCCAGAGAATATTTCGTCGCAGCATTCGAACACTTTGCATTATTATTTGGAACAATTAATCGTGATAGAAAAGCAAGATGAAAGCATAAAAAAGAAATTCATTCAGGATTGCTGGCGAGAAATGAACACTGAAGAAAGATTTGTGTTCAACAAACTGATTACTGGCGGATTTCGTATTGGCGTTTCTCAGCAAACGATGGTGAACGCACTTGCAAAAACAACCAATCTTTCTTCATCCGTTATTGCACATCGCATCAGCGGCAATTGGGATCCTATTACTACTTCATTCGAACAACTGACAAGCGAAAAAATTTCATCCGTCGATTATTCAAAACCCTATCCGTTTTATCTAGCTTATGCATTGGATGAAGATTTCACAACGCTAAATAATCCAAAAGAATGGCAGGCAGAATGGAAATGGGATGGAATTCGAGGACAGATCATCAAGCGCAATGGAGAGCTTTTTGTATGGAGCAGAGGCGAAGAATTGATGACAGAAAAATTTCCGGAATATCATTTGTTGAAAGACTTGTTGCAAGATGGCACTTCACTTGATGGCGAAATTATTGTGCTTTCGAAAAGTGCTTCTGATAATATAGATTTTATGCCGTTGCCCTTTGCAGCATTGCAAACAAGGATTGGCAGAAAAAATATCACAAAGAAACAATTAACCGAAGCGCCAATAAGTTTTGTTGCTTATGATTTGCTCGAGATCAATGGTGAGGATTATCGTGAAAGAACAATGACAGAGAGAAGAGAAGCATTGGAAAAAATAGTGAAGAATGTAAATAATCCAGTGTTAAAAATTTCTCCGATAGTTGAATTTGAAACTTGGGATCAACTTTCAACAATTAGAGAAAAATCAAGAGAATTAGGCAGTGAGGGTATTATGCTGAAAAGAAAAAATTCAATTTATCAGGTCGGTCGCAAACGAGGTGATTGGTGGAAATGGAAAATCGATCCGCTGGTGATTGATGCGGTAATGATTTACGCGATGAAAGGACATGGACGAAGGAGCAATCTTTATACAGATTATACTTTTGCCGTGAAAGATGGAGATAAGCTTACGAGTTTTGCAAAAGCATATTCAGGATTAACAGATGAAGAATTTGCGCAGGTAGATAATTTCGTAAAAAGAAATTCAATTGAAAAATTCGGTCCGGTGAGAACGGTGAAACCTGAGCTTGTTTTTGAAATTGCATTTGAAGGCATTGCAGCTTCTAATCGCCACAAATCCGGTTTAGCGCTACGTTTCCCAAGAATCAACCGCTGGCGAAAAGATAAAAAGGTAGATGAAATAAATACATTAGATGATTTGAAAAAAATGCTGGAGCAATATGGGAAATAAATTTCACAAATCATAAACAAGCTTGCTTCAATTCTTTTAGCTGTTCTTATTTTTCATCGTTAAATTTAATGTTCTAAGAAACGTAATGAAAAAAATTATTATACTGATTTGTTTTGCGGCTGTTTGTATTTCTTTTAATAGAGTTGTACATTTTTTTCAAGACGGGGTTTTCATTCCTTCAAGCCCCCA
>CAIYPC010000667.1 GCA_903927975.1 uncultured Bacteroidota bacterium
GCTAAAGTTATACTAACATTTCAAACAAGAGCCAATGCTCATTGGTTGTTGTTCGTTGTTTCTTGAATTCCTCTCATGTTTTTCGCCCTCAAATTCCTACACTAACTGGGGAAGTATTTACCATTAAATAAATTTTAACTTAACCAATGTCAACATATCACAATTTGGCATGTTTTAGGAATTGACCTGACCAGTGTTAGATTATATCAATATAAAACCGATAAAAAATTTAGAATGAAAAAAGGGCGTGCTTTTCTTTACCTCGCGGTTGCAGCTATTGTGGTGATATCAGTGTCTTCATGTGGAGCCTCATCAAGAATGGGCTGCCCAATGCACAAAGGATATTCCGGATATTAAAAATATGCCTCTGCTTTTGCTTGAACCATGATAATTGAAGAGCCTCGCGAATGCGGGGCTTTTTTGTTTTCATGTTTTGTCAAGAAATCTTTCAATCAATGCAATTGTTGTATCGGGCAATTTGCTGTGTGCAAATTCAGGATCTTTTTCTCCAATATATTCTCCGTGAGCAGTTGGCAAAATAGCAAGTTCACAATTCGGGATGAGACGATACATTTCAACAGCATGTTCAACACTACCCACATCGTGCGTTCCATTCATAATAAATGTTGGCAACTGAATTGATTTCATTTGTTCGTCTGTCCAACCTTTAAACGTTTTCATTCTCTGCACATCTCTGTTGAACATATTCAAAAGCGCAGCAGGATTATCATTGACTTTTAAAAATTCATTCTTCAATCGTTGAGGCATGTGATCAATTGTTGCTCCATTGAACCCTTCCCAAAATTGCGGCACTATAGCACTTCGTTTATAAAATGCCGAACAGATGATTAGTTTGTTGATGAGGCTTGAATGCCTCAAAGCAATTTCAATGAGTGTTTGTCCGCCATTGCTAAATCCTAAAAAATCTGCTTTGCTTATTGAAAGGTTTTTTAAGAGCTGCGCTACATCATCTGCATCTTGTTGAAAACTAAGATTGGCTTCTCTGTCGCTTGTTCTTCCGTGCGTCTGCATATCCATTGCAATGATTTGCCTGTGCATGGAAAGCTGTGGGATAATTCTTTCAAACGTAACATGTATATCCGATCCACCACCATGAATCATAACGAGCGGTTTGCCTTGCCCATAAATTTCATAATACATGTTAAGCCCATTCACTTGAGAATAACCGCTTTTAAATTCGTTTGTCATATTCTTTTATTTTCCTTTTTCGTCATCAGGTAAATTGCCTACCAATTATTCAGTCTATCATGAGTGGCACTGCAACCATATCACTTTATTTTTATTGAATCAAGAATTCCATCAGCCACTTTTTCCCAAGTGATTTGAAGTTTTTCAATACAATTGAAAGAAAAAAGCAAGAGCTTCCCATTGACAGATACAAAAAATAAGAAGTTGAAAACATTTTGATCGCTAGCTTGTGATGAAAATTTTATGAACCCAACAGTTCTACCATTTACTTTCTTAATTCCTTGTCCTAAAATTTTTACGTCCCTACGCTTTTCTTTCAGGCTTTTAATTTCGAATTCTTTATAGTCTCCTAGTTGATATGGTGCTACCGGTTGTTGCGTATCGTCAATTAAAAGATTGATTTCTCCATTTTCGTCTGAGAGGGCAACAGTTGTTCTTGGATTGTTGTGATATTTTATATGCCACAATTCATCTGTCATGTTCGATAATTCCTTTGGCGCAAGAATTTCAACTTTGTTATTAAGCAATGAAATTTTTTTGTCAAGTTTAATTTGTGCGAAGCTGAAAATTGGCAGAAATAGAAGAGCGAGAAGTTTCATGTATGATTGTGATTTGTTTAATGATTGTAGTTGCAATTTAGGCAATCTAATATATTTCCTTTTACTTCTAGGTTTACAGTTTCTCCGGCAATCGCAGGAGAAAATGAATCGGGAATCTGAACAGCCCGAAGGGCTTATATGTGAATAGCCGTAGGTGAAACCTACGGACAGATATGAAACCAACTCCAAACCCTGCAGGGGTTGAATGTATCGATCTGCATTTATACAATGTTCAACCCCTGCGGGGTTATGATCCCTGATGACATCATTCCCCGAGCTTCGCACGGGGTTATTCATATTGAAGCCTTTCAGGCTTGCAGAATTTGATTTTCAATTTTGATTTTCAGAGGTGACAGCTTTTGAAAAGTATCCTTTATAAAAGTCACGCGTTTTCAAACCTGTTTCGGTTGGTCCTCATCAATCGATAACGAAATGAATTGGGATCTGAATAGCCCGAAGGGCTTATATGTGAATAGCCGTAGGTGAAACCTACGGACAGATATGAAACCAATCCTAAACCCCGAAGGGGTTGAATGTACTGATCGGCATTACGCAATGTTTAACTCTTGCGGGGGTATGATTCCTGATGATATCATTCCCCGAACTTCGCACGGGGCTATTCATATTGAGGCCTTTCGGCTTTCTTACCGATAGAGAAAAATGGAAATTGAAAATAATCATTGAGGATATACATTTGTGTTATCATCAATAAAATTTGATTTCAAAAACATCAGATTTTTCAGACTCCTTTTATGAAATTCACTCTTTCCACCAGAACAAAAATCGTTATTGTAGTTATATGCTTTGTTGCATCTGTGATTGGCTTTCTTATGAAATTGCCATCTGCCTTCAGGCATATTGATAAAGAACTTCATTTTGGATTTTATTTTTTGGCGGCGGCTTTCTTCAATATTTTGTTCAATATCAAAAAACTGTTTAAGCATGTATTGGTTTTCATTATTCTTTCTTTGTTTGGGATATGCATTGAGGTTGCCCAGGAAAATTATAATAAAATATTTCATGTCAGGTTTCATGGACGCTTTGATCCACAAGATGTAAAAGCAAACCTTACAGGATTGATAGCATTTTCAATATTGTGGGCAATAATCATGTTGATTATGCTTGCTCTGCGTTCTGCTAAAAAGCCTTCTAAACAGTAAGTGATTAACACGAGTTTCTATGACAGAAATGAATTGGGATCTGAATAGCCCGAAGGGCTTATATGTGAATAGCCGTAGGTGAACCCTACGGGCAGATGTGAAACCAACCCCAAACCCCGAAGGGGTTGAATGTATTGATCGTCGTTACGCAATGTTCAACCCTCGCGGGGTTGTAATCTCTGATTATATCACCCCTGAGCTTCGCACGGGGCTATTCATATTGAAGCGTTTCAGGCTTGCGGAATTTGCTATTCAGAGGTGACACCTTTTAGAAAGGTGTCACCTCTGAATAGCATTATTAATTGTCCATTATTAATTCTTAATTATTCTCCTCTCCTCCTCCTCCTCCACCGCTTTTCTCTTCCTTTTCTTTTTTGAATTCAAGCTTACCGAATTTCAACATGAAGCTGATGCCAAATGAACGGAATGGAAGATCTCTTGTGCTATTGAGGACAAAGCCCTGACCGGTTACTGCAGTTGTCTGTCCAACATATTTATTGAATGGATTGGTGGTGGTGAAACCAACGCTTCCTTTTTTATGCCACAACTGTTTGCGGAATGCAAAGTTGTATGATGTGAATGAAGGAAAACGTCCCTGCACTTCATTGCGCGGTGAATTGAAATTGCCAAAGGCCTCCATCACAAAATTATCGTTCAACTGATAAGTGGCATTCATATTAATGCGATAATTAAAACTACTTGTGGTGCTGCCGACAACAATTGCGTTTACAATATGCCTATAGAAGAATGAAAGATTTGTTCGCACATTCAGCTTCTTCGTGAAAGGCACAGAGCCATAAAGATTAAGACCATAATTATTTTCAACACCAATATTTTGTTGGGTGTTCACCGATACATTTTGGTAAACAGAATCGCCAATTTTATATGTTGGGTAATAAACAATATAAGGTTGAATATCGTTGCTGGATTTGCGATAGAAAAGCACCATGTTCAATGAGCCACCTTTCTCAAATGGTTTTGCATATCCAAGCTCATACAAATCGCCGATTTCTGGTTTCAGATATGGGTTACCGGTAGTAACGTTTTTAGGATCGCTTGCGTTGATATACGGATTGAGCGAACGATAATCTGGTCGCTGAATGCGTTTGGTGTAGCTTATTTTTAAAGTTGAATTGCTCTTAAACGTGTGTGACACGATGAACGATGGCGACCATGTGTTATAATCTGGAATAGATGTATTTGCTGCTTTTGAAAATTCAGCAGCCGTGTGCGTGCGCTCATATCGCAATCCGGTTTTCATATCTAAAAAACCAAACAAAGGAAATGAAAGCGATCCATAACCCGCATATACATTGCGGTTATAAACAAGCGAATTGGATTGCGAAGTGTCATAAGCATAAAGCCCCGAAGTAAGATCCAAAGTGTTCACGTCGGTGTTGCTTGTTATTTTTCTGATCACTGTTTTAGCACCAGCTTCCATTTTTAATTTCTTGCCCAAAGGCTGTTCATAATCTATCTGGAACTCCGATTGGTGATCGTTTCCCTTACTGATGCTGTTTGAACCGGAGAATAGAGAATCGCCAGCAACATTATTCTGGTATTGGCTATAAGAAGAATTGTTTTTTCCGTAGCTGCTTGAATAAATAACATTGAGCTCCTGCCCTTCTTGAGCAAATGTTTTTCTATAGCTAAGGTTCCAATCCATTGATTGTCCGCGAAAATGAGTTGTGGGATATAGAATACTGTTCTGATTATTTAAAAAATTACTATTTGAATCGTACAACGCTTGAACTTGATTTAAAAAGCCATCGTAATTGTTGCCAAAATTGTCATAGCCAAAACCTGCTGAAAAATTATTCTTTTTGTTGATGTCCCACTCAAGCCCAAGTCCTGCTTCTCCACCGTTTCTGGTAAAAGCACTTTGTCCGTTTTGAATGAGATTGCCTGAAACTCTTCCTAATGAATCATAAGAAGTTCTGTCAAGTGATTTTAAAGTGGTGGAAGTAAGTTGTGCATTACCGTTAAAATATGCGTTCAGTCCAAAATTATCTTTCCTTGCATTCAGGTTCAATGAACCATTCTCAAGCCTACTTCCGGCTGAAAGATTTATGTTTCCATTAATACCTTGAATTTTGCTGCTTTTTAAAATGATGTTAATTATGCCGCCTGTTCCTTCAGCGTCGTATTTTGCACCGGGCACCGTGATCACTTCAATACTTTTTATTTGACTTGCAGGAATTGATTGCAGTGCATCAGCCAAATTATTACCAAATATGCTGGAAGGTTTTCCATTGATCAGAAAACGGATGTTCGCATTTCCTTGCAACTCCACATTGCCATCAATATCCACTGATATCATCGGTATCTTCTTCAATAGATCGGTTGCAACGCCACCTTGTGAAGTAATGTCTCTCTCGGCATTATAAACCATCTTATCAATCTTATTCTCTATCAAATTCTTTTGTCCGGTTACGGTTACACCAGCGAGTGTTTGTGCAGAAACCGACAAAGCAATTGTGCCCATATTAATCGATCCGCTATTGGCAGTTATTAATATATAATTTTTTGTTTTCGATTTGTAGCCAACAAAATCAAACACTGCATGATAATTTCCGGCAACAAGATTTTCAATAACGAACTGACCTTTTGTATTTGTAGTAGTTCCACTGATGGGCTTGTCATTTCCATCAGCATAAACAGTGACGGTTGCATAATCAATGGGCTGCGAAGTTGCAGAGTCAACTACTTTACCGGTAAGCTTTGCTGCGCCAGCAGCATTATTATTTTTTTGTGAGAAAGAAAATGCACTTATCATCAACAAAAACGAACAGACAACATATTTCATAAGCCCGCGAAATTAAAAGAAGATTCTGAAGGAATTTGGAAGATATTTTTTTTCTTATTAGATGCATGTGGACAATTATTATCGTCTGATTCTATTTAAAGTTTAAAAATAACTATAAAGAAATTTGGAAGAACAAAGCAAAGAGATATATTTGCAGTGTACTACTCAACCAGTACACTTATGATACAAATTCAAAACCTTT
The DNA here is from genome assembly GCA_903927975.1 of uncultured Bacteroidota bacterium. Lineage (GTDB taxonomy): Bacteria > Bacteroidota > Bacteroidia > Chitinophagales > Chitinophagaceae > Puia. Next base: position 5,977 of record CAIYPC010000667.1, read on the forward strand.
CGTTCGGTTACAATAGAAAGAAGCTATTGTACAAGAATCTCAACTTGAAAATGGAAGCAGGCAGCATTTACGGACTTCTTGGCAAGAACGGCGCAGGCAAGTCGACCCTGCTGAAAAATCTGATTGGTCTTTTATTCCCCAATGAAGGAAGCATTTCAGTGAATGGCTTTACCCCAAAAAAAAGATCGCCTTCCTTTTTAGAAACGATTTATCTAATTCCGGAAGAAGTGCATGTGCCGCCATTGACCATTCATGGCTATATGAATTTGTTTTCGCCTTTTTATCCTGATTTTGATAAGGTGAAATTTTTTGATTACCTCAATCAATTGGATGTGAAAGATGAAGGCAAGCTGAACACACTTTCGTTTGGTCAGCAAAAGAAATTCATCATCGCTTTCGCACTTGCATGCAATACAAAAGTTTTATTATTGGATGAACCCACCAACGGACTTGACATCCCTTCAAAAATAAGATTCAGGAAATTGATATCATCTGTGTTCAGTGATGATAGGATGATTTTTATATCTACACATCAGATTCGAGATCTCGATAATCTAATCGATCGAGTAATTATTGTAGATAAAGGTGAATTGCTTTTAAATGCCTCTGTCGATGAGATTGCAGATAAACTATGTTTTAAAACGGTATCCGAAGTGGATGATATGAATCAAGTTCTCTATTCAGAACAATCATTAAAAGGATTTTCAATCGTGAAAGAAAATACAGAATCAGAAAATTCGAAAGTGAACCTGGAACATTTGTTCAATGCAATTACCGAGAAACCTGAAATGGCAAAAGCAATTTTTAAATAAAGAAAGGACATGAATAATACATTCAATGCAAAGAGATTTGCGCTGCTTTTTAAAAAAACATTACTGGAAAGACCCACTCAAATGTTTGGTTTTACGGGGTTGATACTTGCTGTTATTTTGATATTGTATTTTGTTTGCAAATCGCAGATAAGCTTTCCTGTAGCACAGAATATCACTTTCATTTGGGGCCTTGCAGGTGGCGCATGCTTTTTCGCTTCTTTTGTATTTGGCTATTTTTCTTCCAATGCAAGCGGTGCATCATATCTTACGTTACCTGCTTCAGCTTTTGAAAAATGGCTTTGTGGAATTTTGATAACAGGTGTTCTATATCCGCTTATCTTTCTTTTGTTTTATCGTATGATGGATACAGGTTTTGTTGCGATGTATCATAATAGTTTAGACCCCAGTAGCCCACTTTATAAAATGCAATATGATGCGGTTTATGTGTTTTCATTTACAGGTAGACTTGCAATGAAAGTGTACCCTATATATTTACTTTTAACAGGTATTTCATTAATCGGCTCTTTGTACTTTAATAAGGCAAGCTTTATAAAAACAGCATTAAGCTTTTGTTTAGTTTGTTTTGCACTGTTTGCATTCAACTGGATGTTTGCAATAATCTTGTTTGGAAAGATTGATAGTGCATTTCCGTTTCATGGAGTAGATCTTTTAGTAGGTAAAGAAGTAGGTTCGATAGATCTGCCCAAACAAATGTTTCAGGTTTATGCTTACGCTTCTGATTTTATCGTTCCACTCCTCTTTTGGGGATTAACGTATATACGTTTGCGTGAAAAAGAATTTTAATTGAATAGCATGGACTTTAGAGAAAACCCGGCGATTTACATACAGATAGCAGAATATGTTTGCGAACAGATCTTATTGAAGAAATGGAAGCTGCAGGATAGGATTATAAGTAAAAATGATCTTGCCGTCAACATGCAGGTTAGCCCTAACACAGTGCAACGTGCTTATGATTTTTTGCAACAGCGCGAAATCATAAGCAACAAAAGAGGCATTGGGTATTTTATAGAAGACGATGCAATGGAGCGCATCATTGCTTTCAGGCGCGAGCAGTTTATGGAAAATGAACTGCCTGTGTTTATGCGTAACATCTATCTGCTAAAAATAGACCTGAAAGAAATTAAGACATACTTCGATCAATTCGTTAAAGACAATTTTAAAAATAAATAATTATGAAGTGGAGCACAAGGATATTGATTACAATGCTGGCAGTAACTCTTGCTGGATTATTAGCTTCTAATATTGTTTTAAAACAAGCATACGACAAAGTAGATAAAAACGATGTGTATTGGACATTTGGAAAAGTGCTGGAGCAACCTTTTAAATATTTGAAAATAGAAGGAGGAAATATAACAAACATTGTATTTGAGCAAAGCCCAAATTGCTCTGTGCGCGTTTTGCACGACTGGCAGCGTGTTCGCGAAAACCCAATCGAGGCATCTGTTAAAAATGATACGCTCTATATTAGGTTCACTTATATAAGCAAAGATGAAGGAGAGAAAAATTGGTTGAGCCGACTGACACTTGTCCGCATCTTTTCACCGGAGCTTTTATATGTTAATGGATTTAATACAAATCTGCTAATGGAAAAATTAAACCAAAAAAGTATTTCCGTGAATCTTTCAGGCAAATCAAAATTTGAAGTAGAGAGTAGCATCCGCAACCTTGATACAGTGAATGTCATTCAAAAAGATTCATCTGAAGTTGTTTTTGAAATGTCGCCGGAATTTAAATTGCCGAAAGTGTTAACAGATAAAGTACAGATCAGAGTAGGCTCAGGAGAACAATCCAATTTTAAATCAGTTGAGGTCAAAAGCCCTGAAGCAATGAGCATTCAATCAGCAGATATCAATTTGCAGGGATACACTTTATTAGATCTTGGGCATGCGCAGATTAAATCATTAAAATTAAATATCGCCGATAGTTCAGGTATCATATTATCAGGAGGCACATTAAGAACAATGCCTAAATAAACTGTTGAATTTGCTTTTCTACATTGTACCAAAACCGTACACTTCTTGTATCGAAAACGAACCAATTCGTATATTGTAGATGATTATTGTATTGTAAATCATTCGAGATTTATTTCGGCATGTGATTGGATGAGGAAAAGCTGCGAGCTTTTAGCTATTAGCTCCGAGCTGTTCTTCTCTCAGATCAAAGCTTTCAATAATACATAATCGAATATCAGACATCATACATCTAACATGCTTAAAAACTATTTCATCATCGCGTGGCGCAACATCACAAAACAAAAAACAATTGCGTTCATTAATATATTTGGTTTGTCTGTAGGTATTGCATGTTTTAGCTTGTTTATGCTTTATGCGGTGAACGAATTTAGCTATGACAGCTTTCATAAAAATGCCAATGATATTTTTCGGGTATATACTGCTGCAAAAGAAAACATAGATGCAAAAAACGCAAGTGGCATGAACATGACTTCTGTGCCGCTTGGTCCGGCTATGAAAAAGGATATAGCAGATATAAAAGATTATGTCCGATATATCCAGCCTTTTGAAAGATTTATTAAAAACGGTGAGCAGAGCTTAAGAGAAAATGTGAGCTTTGCAGATCCTTCATTCTTTTCGGTGTTTTCATTCAAGCTTAAATATGGCAATCCAGCAACTGCGCTACAGGGTGTGAATAGCGTTGTGCTGACAGAAGAGACTGCAAAAAAAATATTTGGGTCGCAAGATGCGATGGGAAAATCATTCCAGATAAAAGTGGAAGACAAGTTCGATGTTTTCACTGTAACTGGAATTGCAGAAAATCCACCATCAAATACTTCCATACCGTTCACGATGCTTTGTAATTTTGATTATTTCATCATTCGAACAGAAGAAGGAAAAAGCAGCGCAAGCATCTGGGGCGAGGGCAAACCATATATCACTTATGTGCAGCTAAATCATGGAAGCACTTTGCCAGATAATAAAAAATTGCTCGCAAGTTTTCGTGAGAAATATATCCCAAAATCTAACACTGTTTTCAAGCTTGAGCCCATTGAAAATGTGCATACAGACATTGGCGTTTCGTTTTATAATAAAATACCTCCCGTTAATCCAAAAGCAATATGGATATTATTAAGCATCGCAACAGGTGTGCTATTGATCGCGTGCATTAACTTCACCACACTTTCAATTGGCCGCTCTGCGAGCAGGGCTAAAGAAATAGGTCTGCGCAAAGTAATCGGCGGAACAAAAAAAGCATTGATACTCCAATTTCTTTCAGAATCTATTTTACTTTCAATTATTTCTGCAGCCATCGGGATTGTGCTCGCAAATTTATTATTACCCTATTTCAATCAGCTATCTGGAAAAGAATTGCAATTTTCTTTTGGAAGATTCCCACAATTGATATGGTTGTTCATAGGATTGATTTTGTTTGTTGGCATTCTTGCCGGATCTTATCCTGCATTTGTTTTGTCGGGCTTTAATGCCATTGAAGCGTTAAAGAAAAAAATCAAAGTTGGGGGAGCAAATATTTTTACAAGGTCGCTTGTAACATTTCAATTTGTTCTTTCCGCAGCGCTTATCATTTCAGCAATTATCATAACACAACAGTTGCATTACATGCAATCAAAAGACCCCGGCTTCAATAAAGAGAATGTTATAGTAGTGGGAGCATTCGCCATTTCTGATAGCAAAAAAACATATTCTTTGCTCAAACATGAATTGGCTTCGCATCCTGAAATTGTAGGGACAGCAAGTGCGGACAATGGGTTGGCTGACCATGAAGGAAGGAGCACTCAAGGTGTGGACCTTCCGGGCAAATCGATAAACATCACTGAATTCTCTATTGATCCAGATTATATCCCGCTTCTTAAAATGGATGTTCTCTCGGGCAGAAATTTTAATCCTGCAATTGCTTCTGATACCATAAACTCGGTAATCATCAATGAAACGTTGATGCATGAGTTGGGACTGACTTTGAATAATTCGGTCGGGCAAATGGTGAAAGAACTTAGCACCAGTAACAAGAGTGCTCCTATCGTAATCGGTGTAGTAAAAGATTTTAATTATTCAGGCCTACAGCAACATGTAGAGCCTCAATTGTTTTATCAGTTGTCGAGTTCCGAGCCACATCATTTTTTTGTAAAAATAAAACCAGGAGATCCTTCAAAAGCTTTGGCAGCAATCCAACACGCATGGAAAATAGTTGCTCGCGATTATCCGTTGAAATATAATTTTCTTGATGAGGATCTTGATAGGTTCTATCAATCAGAATTACGAATAAGCAGCATCGTGGGATGGGCAAGCAGCATCTCGATTTTGCTTGCATGTCTTGGTCTTTTCGGTCTTGCTTCCCTTGCCACTTTAAATCGCATAAAAGAAATTGGTATTCGCAAAGTGCTTGGCGCATCTTCTCCGATAATCGTTAAGTTATTAGCAACAGAGTTTCTGAGAATTGTTTCAATCGCTTTTATTATTGCAGTGCCGCTTGCCTGGTGGTTAATGAATAAATGGTTGCAGAGTTACGCATATAGAATCAACATCGAATGGTGGGTGTTTGTTATCACAGGTATTTCTATAATGAGCTTTGCATTGATAACAGTAAGCTTTCAGGCGATCAGAGCAGCGATTGCAAATCCGGTGGAGAGTTTGAGAACGGAATGAGTAGGAAGCTGCGAGCTTTTAGCTTCGAGCTGTTCTCCTCGTAGCTCTCACCTCAGAGCTTTCGACAATGCCTAACTGAACTATAAAAAAAATCGACTCAACATTATAAATTTTTGTTTATGCTTATAAATTATTTTAAGATAACGCTGCGCAACCTGCAAAAACAAAAAATTTTTGCATCTATCAATATTGTAGGCCTGTCAATTGGCATTGCGTGCTTTAGCTTGCTTTTGCTGTTTGTTGTGAATGAGTTTAGTTTCGATAAGTTCCATAAAAATGCGTCTGTCATTTTTCGGCCTTATGTAACTAACAACACACTGGGTGGGTCGCCAGATTTCGACAATACAGATTACTTAAGTTACTCGGGGCAAACTGCGATGCCATTGGGCGAAGCAATGCAAAAAAACTTACCTGATGTTATAGATTATGTGCGTGTGCAATTGCCATGGGGAGAAAACCTTGTCCGGGTGGAAAATCATGTTCACCGTTCTGAAGTTACTTATGCTGATCCATCTTTTTTCTCCATATTCACCTTCCCTTTGAAATATGGAAGTGCTCACGATGCTTTGCATAACCTCAATGACATTGTGCTGACCGAATCTATTGCCAAAGAATTTTTCGGGAGCGACAACGTAATCGGGAATACAATCGAGATAAGCATTGGGGGAACTTTTCAGCCATTCAAGGTCACTGCAGTCGCAAAAGATATACCACCGAATTCTTCCGTGCGCTTTGGCGTGTTGGGGAATTTTCAATTTGCGGTAAGCAACAACAATAATTTTTATGTTGGCAGTAACTGGCACCCAATTGCACGCGAAACATTTGTTCAATTAAGACCGGACAGTAAATTGGCGGGGGATGCAAAAAGATTGTCCGGGTTCCTGCACACATATACACCGGGGTTTATAGCGGATATGAAAAGTTTTGGTGCAACATGGAAGCAGGGAGAAGAGCCTTTGCTCTTAAAACTTCAGCCATTGTTGTCTGTTCACACCGACACATGGTTTCATGGGTGGGGCTTTACTGATTATGCAAAGATCACCCCAGAAACACTATGGATATTGATGGTCATTGCTGCTGGCATCCTGTTGATTGCCTGCATAAATTTTACGACGCTTGCTATCGGACGGTCAGCAGGGAGAAGTAAAGAAGTGGGGGTGCGGAAAGTAATCGGGGCAGAAAAAAAACAAATCATTTTTCAATTCTTGACGGAAGCTCTATTGATGTCATTTGCTTCCGCGATTTTAGCATTGCTACTGGCAAATCTTCTCTTGCCGTGGTTCAATCAATTATCAGGTCGAAGTATGCAATTCTCTTCAGTGATAAATCTGCGGATTGTTTTGTTGCTGATCGGTGTTGTGTTAGCAGTCGGGTTATTGGCAGGTACTTATCCTTCTTTGGTATTATCGAGTTTCAAACCTATTGAAGTGCTGAAAAATAAAATCAAGGTTGGGGGTTCCAATCTGTTCACCAAATCGCTGGTCACTTTTCAGTTCGTTTTATCCATCATCCTGATCGTTTCAACAACCATCATACTTCAACAGACAAAATATCTGATCAATAAAAATCCGGGTTTCAATAAAGAAAATGTAATTGCTGTTGATGCTTCCGAAACAGATCCAAATAAAATTTTTCCATTGTTCAGGCAAGAACTACTTAAGAACCCTTCGGTTGTGGGAATCGCAAGTGCTGCTGCTGGTTTAGGGGTAGGTCACGATTTTCTGGGCTATTCTGACAAAGGGATTTCTGCAGAATTGAATATTGTTGATACTGGTTACATCAATGTATTGGGCATGCAACTGATAGCAGGCAAAAATTTACAGCCGAAACTGGTCAATGATTCCATAAAGCCAATAGTGATCAATGAAACAATGATGCATGCTTTCGGGTGGACACCCAAAAATGTAGTTGGACAGCAAATAAAAAACTTTCAGGGAAGTACAGCTATCATAAGTGGTGTGGTAAAAAATTTTAATTACCGTCCGTTAAGTGAAGGCATAAAGAACCAGGCTTTTGAAACATCTACCAATAAGGGATACCAATATTTCTACGTTCGTGTCCATCCAGGGAACCCTTCGCGGGCAATTGCTGCAATGCAACATGCTTGGAACAGTGCAATGCCTGGGACAGCTTTGAAATATAGTTTCGTTGACGAAGATGTCAACAACTATTACAATGCTGAGGAGAAATGGAGCAGTATAGTTGGGTGGGCTGGCGGGATTTCTATTTTTCTTGCATGCCTTGGGTTGTTAGGGCTCGCCGCATTGGCGGCGGTCAACCGCACCAAAGAGATCGGGGTAAGAAAAGTGTTGGGCGCATCTGTTCAAGATATCATCACGCTTATTTCAAAAGATTTTGTAAAACTGATATTGATTGCTTTTCTCATTGCGTCACCATTAGCGTGGTACCTTATGAATAAATGGCTCCAGGATTACGCTAATCGCATAAACATACATTGGACTGTATTCTTATTTGCAGGCGCGTTTGTTATTGTAGTCGCATTGGCAACAATAAGCTTTCAGGCAATCAAAGCAGCGATTGCAAATCCGGTGGAGAGTTTGAGAAATGAATAGGAACCCCTGTCCCCTAAAGGGGAACTTGGGTGCAACATTCTTTTTTAAATTCAAAATGTCGACTCTTCAAATATTATTATTAACTCGCCTTTAGGCTCCCCTTTAGGGGTCGGGGGCAAATCTTCAACCATGCTCAAAAACTATTTCATCATCGCGTGGCGCAACATCACAAGGCACAAAGCATTCACTACGATCAATGTGCTGGGTCTTGCATTTGGTATATGCGCCTGTATTACTATTTTTCTGATTACTAGTTACGAATTTAGCTTTGATAAGTTCCATGCTGATAAAGAACGCATCTACCGCATTGTTGGAGATGTGGAAAGAAGCAATGGTGAAAAAGAATTTTTGAACTGCCCTGTTATTGATGCAGCATCTATTCAGCAATCAATACCGGGTCTTGAAGCTTCGGCGGCTTATCATGATTTTGGTGAAAAGATCAGCATACCTGATGGAAGTGTAGAACCCAGTTAAGCTGACCCCTATCCGCCATTTCAAAATGCCCCCCTATAAACATATCGCAAAATTTCCTTTGCGGGGCCGTGGTTATCGCAGCAGTAAAATGAGAGAAAGA
>CAIYPC010000668.1 GCA_903927975.1 uncultured Bacteroidota bacterium
CCGTTTTCAATGGTCTCGTCATTTTTATTCATCCATTTGCTAAATGCAGTTTCCAACGAATTATTTTTTGAATAATGATGTTTAAAAAATTCAATGAAATAAAGTAGATCCGTTGCATTAAATGTTCTGTGCTTAAATCCTAGTATTTTTTTTAGAGATGAAGAATTATGGTTCACACAAAAATCATGCGGTGCATTATCCATCAATTGCATCAGCTCATTGCTTTTGTTGATGATTGTTGTGCGGTTTCCCCAGGCAAAAATGGATGCAAAAAAAGCAGCGATTTCAATATCCTGCTTTTTGCTGAACCGATGTGGCACACAAATGGGATCGCTCTTAATAAAAAAAGGCTGATTGTATTCATCAACCTTTTTATCCAAAAATTCTTTGAGATTATTTTCGATCATTAATAAAGCAAGTTCAATTTATTAAACCAATCAGCTCAGGCATCAGACGGCTTCAAATGCATGTAATATTTAATCATCAATAATAAGCCGTCAGATGCCTTATAGATTTACGAGTACGATTATCCAATCGCTTGTTTTAGATCTTCCATTAAATCATCAGCATCTTCAATGCCTACGCTCAATCTTATCAATGAATCGTTCAAGCCATTTTTTATTCTTTCTTCTCTAGGTATAGAAGCGTGTGTCATCGTTGCAGGATGGTTGATCAATGACTCCACACCACCTAAACTTTCTGCAAGCGAAAATAATTTTGTTGATGATAATACTCTTTTGGTTTCATCAACGCTGTCATTTTTTAATTCAAAGCTCATCATGCCGCCGAAGCCGCGCATTTGTTTTTTTGCTACAGCATAGCTTGGGTGATCTTCAAAACCGCACCAATAAACTTTTGCCACATTAGGAAGGCTGCGCAAAAAATGAGCAATCTTTTCTCCATTCTCGCAATGCCTTTCCATGCGCACGTGCAATGTTTTCAATCCGCGCAAAATCAAAAAGCAATCCTGCGGACCGGGAACAGCGCCACAACTTTTTTGTAGGAAATATAATTTTTCTCTTAGCGAAGCATCATTCATCATCAGACAGCCGTGAATGACATCGCTATGTCCGCCGATATATTTTGTGGCAGAATGCATCACGATATCAATGCCAAAGTCCAATGGGTTTTGCAAAAATGGAGAGGCGAATGTGTTATCAACGCAGGTTAAAATGTTCTGTGGCTTTGCGAGAGAAACGACCGCCGCTATATCAACAATATTTAATAATGGGTTCGTTGGCGTTTCAACCCAAATCAATTTTGTGTTATCATTGATATGTTTTTTGATATTAGCGGGATCCTGCATATCGATGAAGTGAAATTTGATCCCAAATTTCTCAAACACTTTCGTGAACAAGCGATAAGTGCCGCCATATAGATCGTTACCAGCGATCACTTCATCACCGGGTATTAATAATTTTATTACTGCATCTGTTGCTGCAACGCCGCTGCCAAAGCTCAAAGCGTACTTTCCATTTTCAATAATAGCAAGTGCGTCTTCAAGTGCTTTGCGCGTTGGGTTTTGCGAGCGTGCATATTCATAACCTTTATTCTGCCCAGGTGCTGCCTGAACATAAGTAGATGTTTGATAGATCGGAGTCATTATAGCACCAGTCGATGGATCTGGTTCTGCTCCTGCGTGGATAAGCTTTGTAGCAAGTTTCATTTATTTAAAATTAGTAGGCTGCAAAGGTGAGGAATTATTTAGCCTTACCCAAACCCGCTGTAAAGCATAAAAATGTTGCTTTTAAAATGGCTTTAGAAATCAGGAAGTCAAAAATCTAAAATGTTAATTCCGCCATTCCAGTTTAACAATAACTTAACCCGCCATCCAAAATAACATGCAACAAAATTGAAACATAGAACCAGCCTGCATTTCAAAGAAAAATACGAATATCATCGTACATGATTGCCTGTAGTGGATTACAGAGCTTTTAAATTTTACTACCAGTTGTCAAGATGTTCTTGACTTGCGTTTTTTCTGATATTACTTTCACATTGTCAATTTAATTAATCAACTCAAAAAAATAGCTATTATGAAAAAGAATCTGATTACCGCCGCTTGTATCGCAGGCTTTTTGTCACTAACTGCATTTACTGCAAAAGCAGACATCAATCAAAAAGTATTGACCTCTTTCCGTTCGGTATTTTCAAAAGCAAGCAATGTAAAATGGACAGAATATCAAGATCATTATTATGTGAGCTTTAACCAAAATGATATTTTGATAAAAGCAAACTATGATATGACTGGCAATATTATGAGTTCAATACGCTACTATAAAGAACAGCACCTTCCTTTAAATATTCTTTGCAAAATCAAAAAATCATATCCTTCAAAATCTGTTGATATGGTTACTGAAGTAAGCAATCAGGATGGAACAGCATATTTTATACAACTGAAAGATGATAAAGGCTGGACAGTTGTGAAATCAGATGAAACAGGCTCATTCGAAGTGACGGATAAATTCAGCAAGCCTTAATGGAAGCCTATCATTAACCGATACATTTGGCAGCTATGAGATAGCGCCAGTCAAAGTTGTCAGCCGCGTGTGCATCGAGCGGCTGATTTTTTTTGTTCAATATTTTAGCATTCAATATCTTTTTTTCTACGAGCGTTTTTTTAGCTTCATGAATATATTCCTGCAAAATTTTATTTTCCATCCAAAGTTTTTGCGGAGGCTCATAGCCAATCTTATCTTTTCTCCAAACAATTTCTGCCGGCAATTTATTTTCCATTGTTTTTCTAAGAATATATTTGGTCCAGCCATTATGAATTTTAAAATTTCCTGAAAGAGAAAAAATAAATTCAACCAACTCATGATTCAAAAAAGGAAGCCTCACTTCAGTTCCATGCGCCATCGAATTGCGATCAGCATAATGCAACAATTCTTCAAGCCCTGATTGAAAGCTGTTAAAATAAAGTATGTCATTCAATTTTGTAACGAGCGGTTTGTAAATGGTCGGTCTGTCAAAATATTGTTGTTTGAAATCTTCATTAATATCTGCATTGCGCAACAATTTTTTCGTCTCTCTTTTTTCTAATTGATTGGCAGCTTGTGCTGGATACCATGCGGCGAGATAATTTTTCCATCCCCAATTAAACTGAATATTATTTTTCTTTAATGCGCTCATTTCTTTCATTGCAAGTGCAGGCTTTTTTCTGAACAATTCCTGCAAATACCAATGAATATATTTGGCGTAGCCCGCAAAAATTTCATCAGCGCCTTGACCATCGAGCAACACTTTCACATGATGTTGTTTTGCCAATTCAAACACTTTGAATTGTGCATATATGCTTGAAGATGGAAATGGCATTTCCTGATGATAAAACAACCTTTCAAAATCTTTGATTAGATCATCTGCAGTTGGCGTTGTGGAATAATTTTCGAGATTGAATTTTTTTGTAACGAGATTAATATAAGCAGACTCATCTTTTTGAAACTCTGGAAAAATTGCTGAAAAAGTTTTTTGGCTGAAATTATTTTCCTTCAAATCAACAATGGATGAAACGATTGATGAACTATCCAGGCCGCCACTTAAAGAAGTGCCGATAGCAACATCACTTCTCAGTCTGCGTTTTATCGAGGTAAGAAAAAGATCTTGCAATTTTTCAATCGCATCATTTTCATTAATGCTTATTTGCTTTTCTTTATTGCAATCCCAATAACTTGTAATATCAAACGTGAAGTTTCGCAATTGCAATTTGAGATAATGAGCTGGCGGAAGAGAAAATACATCCTGATAGAACGTGATGGTTTTATCAACAGGTGTTTGTGAATGACCTAATGCTAGATAATTTAATAATAATGGATTGTTTACCTTTTTATCAATACCTGCTGCCCATAAAGCTTTTGTTTCTGAGCCAAAGAGGAATTCGGTTTCATCAAAAGAATAATAAAACGGTTTTTCGCCAAAGCGATCTCTTGCACAAAACAGTGTTTGCTCTTTTTCATCCCAAATGGCAAAAGCAAACATGCCATCAAAATGTTGCAGGCATTCTTCTTTATAACAATCGTAAGCAGCTAAAATAACTTCTGTGTCGGACGCTGTGCGAAATTCATATCCCTTCGACTGTAAATCTTTTTTTATTTCGATATAATTATAAATCTCACCGTTATGCACAACCGAATATCGGTTTGCATAATGCATAGGTTGTGCTGCGTTTTCGCTCAAATCAATAATCGACAATCTTCTATGCCCAAGACCTGCATTACCAGAACCGTTTATCCAAAAGCCTTCCCCATCAGGACCACGATGAGCGATGGCGTCAGCCATTTTTTTCAGTCTGCCCCTGCTAATATTATTTGGGTTGGTTGATATAATTCCTGCAATTCCGCACATATTGTAAATATCAATATTCTGGTTGCTAAATCCTAAAATTTGAAAAGTTACTGCGAGGCATCTGACGGCTTTGGCGGCGATTAGGAATTCGTCAGGCTTTATCAGCCGTCTGATGCCTTACGCTTGGCTTAATAGTTCATTCATTTTTTGAAATGAAAATTCTTTCAGCGAAGGGAAGAAATCGTCATAATATTTTTTTAGCTCGTTAATGTTATTTTCAAAAATGATAATGGCTGCCGAAGAATCATGCATATATTCTGCTCTGTGAACCAATCCTCGAAAACTTTTTGTGATGCCATCCGTGAATTGATAATTATAAAGCCAGTTTTGCAATTGCATATAATAAAAAAACTTTTGAAATTTTTCAGGAAATAATGTTTCCTGCAATTTTAATTGCTGATACGTTTCATCGCAAAAGCTTGCAAGATTGTTATCTGGGAATTGTGACGAATCGTTTGCTAAAAAATAATCATACACAATATCTATAAATGCGCCGGCATATAATCCATAGTCTTGCTTAAAATAAATTTTTGCTTTTTTCGTTGCTTCATGTGTATCGGTGAAATCATCAATTGCTCTATGAAGCATAATCCCTTTTTGTATTAACGGCGGGTAATCGAATTTCTTTTTCCCTTTCACAAAATCGCTGATCATATTGCCAAATAATATTTCAGGATGATTAAAAGAAAGATATGCATGAGCGAGATAATTCATGCTGTAAAGTTATTATTGATGACGCACAATATGCTTTTTTAAATATACCAACACCGATTCTCTATTTTATGAAATGCTTAACCTTCTGTTAAACAATATTTAGTGAAATCTATAAAAACCAATACAGTAAAGGGTTTTGAGCGAAGTAAAATTTTTAGAATTGTTTAAATTCTCTATGTTATTTACAATGACTTAACATAGCTCACCACTGGTCACTATTTAGTTGCATAAGACTGTAACAAAAATAATTTTGCATCGTCAAACGAATCATTAAACAATCAGTTCTTTAAAAATAATTTGAAAAATATTTTAGTAAGCTGCAACATTTAAAAAGAACCTGCGTCTTATTAATAGCAACAAAAAGTTTTAAAAAACTACAAACACAAAAAAATGAAAAAGATAATTTTCGCAACCGCAATGATGTTAACCGTTGGAATGACCAGCGCTTTCGCTAACAAAAAAGATGAAGTAAGCAATCAAGTAACTTCTTCTTTCTACAAAGATTTTTCAAATGCAAAACAAGTTCAATGGCAAAAAGAAACAGCTTTTACAAAAGCTACTTTTTCTATGGACAATCAAGTTATGTTCGCCTATTATAACGATAATGGAGAGCTGATGGGAGTTGTAAGAAATATACTTTCCGATAAACTGCCTATTAACCTGATGAGCAATTTAAAAAAGAATTACAGCAGCTATTGGATCTCTAATTTATTCGAAATGGCTTCTGATAATCAAAGTAATTACTATGTTACCTTAGAAACAGCAGAAGAAACTTTGGTACTTAAATCTGATGGCACAAACGAATGGACAGTTTATAAAAGAACAAAAAAGAATAACGCATAAATTTTTCATGTAGAAGTTTTGGTAAAAATCCCGCTTAATGGCGGGATTTTTTATTGATTTCTTACAAAGAAATAATGAATGTTAAGGAATAATGATTTCTTTAACATCTTACTTTTTTCTGCAACAAGAAATGCTTCTTATAAACTGGATTGAACTGCATTAAATAAATTACTTTTGCTGTCCTACAAAAGCAAAATTTTATGAGCAAAGGACCGATATCAAAATTTATTGAGCATAACTATCGCCACTTCAATGCTGCGGCATTAATAGATGCTGCAAAAGGATACGAAACGCATTTACTGGAAGGTGGTAAAATGATGGTCACGCTCGCTGGCGCTATGAGCACGGCTGAACTTGGAATTAGCTTGGCAGAAATGATAAGGCAAGATAAAATTGCGATTATCAGTTGCACTGGTGCAAATTTGGAAGAAGATATTATGAATTTAGTGGCACATAGCCACTATAAGCGTGTTCCAAATTACCGTGAGTTAACTCCACAACAAGAATGGGATTTGTTAGAGAATCATTATAACCGCGTGACTGACACTTGCATTCCTGAGGAAGAGGCTTTCAGAAGATTGCAGCAGCACATATTTAAAATATGGAAAGATGCAGATACAAAAGGCGAGCGTTATTTTCCGCATGAATACATGTACAAAATGTTGCTGAGTGGTGTGCTTGAACAGTATTATGAGATTGATCCAAAAGATAGCTGGATGCTTGCAGCGGCACAAAAAAATATTCCGATTGTTGTGCCGGGCTGGGAAGACAGCACAATGGGAAATATTTTTGCTTCATACATTATAAAAAATGAATTGAAAGCAACAACGATGAAGAGTGGCATTGAATACATGGTTTGGCTGAGCGATTGGTATAGAAAAAATTCATCAGGAAAAGGTGTTGGCTTTTTTCAGATCGGTGGCGGCATTGCCGGTGATTTTCCGATCTGCGTTGTGCCGATGATGTATCAGGATCTTGAATGGCATGACGTTCCTTTCTGGAATTATTTTTGCCAGATTTCTGATTCAACAACTTCTTATGGATCTTATTCTGGTGCCGTGCCGAATGAAAAAATTACGTGGGGAAAATTAGACATCCATACCCCTAAATTTATTATTGAAAGCGATGCCACTATTGTAGCGCCGTTGATTTTTGCGTGGATATTGGGTCAATAAAAATTTTAATTATGAACACTAGTTCAGAAGAACTTTATTTAGAAGCCGAAGCTGATATAAAGAATAATAATTACGCAGAGGCTTTCAAAAAATACGAGAGCATTTTATATGAAGAGCCGGATAGTGCACCAGCGCATAATTCAATGGGATGGCTTTATAAAACGCAGTTTGATGATTACGCAAAAGCAGAGAATCATTTTTCTACTGCGGTGAAATGCGATCCGCTTTATCCGCATTCTTATTTTCATATTGCTGCGCTATTAATGGATATGGAAAGAATAGAAGAACTGACCCGCCATCTTGATAGATGTTTAAGAGTTCGCACAATAGATAAATCGTGGGTGTATGGACGCTATGCGTTGATGGAAGAGTTGAGACCGGATTATGACAAAGCCATCTTTTATTTTGAGAAAGCCATTTTAGCAAGCCAAAGCGATGATAAAATAAAAGATTTTAAACAAGATATTGAGCGTTGCAAAATGAAAATGGAGATTAAAGAAAAACACAAAAGCAATGTATGATTTATGATGTGTGATGTATGATTTCTTTAGATCGATTATTCATCACAAACGCTAATCTGCAATTGTTGAGATTTTGAATTTGTAATATTTTTATTATTAGCAGATCTCTTCATTAAAATAATAATGATACAAAAGGCTATATTTTTCTGTGCAAGCCTGATATTATCTATATCTTCTTTCGGGCAAATTTCGAAAGGAACAATCATCACTGAAAAATTTTTAGCGCCCTCCATTCAAGGAAATCTCGCAGGAGAAGATGCCATGCGAAGATTGACAATTTACTTGCCGCCCGGCTACAACCAAAGCAAACAACATTATCCAGTAATTTATTTTTTGCATGGTATGTATGGAGAAGACAGTGCAACAATGGCTGACTTAGAAATAAATTATTTATTAGATACTGCTATTGCGGTGAAGCATATTAAGCCTGTAATATTTGTACTTCCTGATAGTTATACCAAGTACAAGGGAAGTTTTTATACCAATTCTAAATTAACTGGCAACTGGGCAAATTATATTGCTAAAGATGTTGTTGATTATGTCGATAAACATTTTAGAACTATTGCAAACAAAAATAGCAGAGGAATTGCCGGCGCTTCAATGGGCGGAAATGGAGCATTAAAAATGGGAATGTTGTTTCCTGATGTTTTTAGCTCAGTATATGCAACTACACCTGCAACATTAAATTGGTCGGATGGAATTAATACTGGCATTGATGCATTTAAGATAATAAGTGACGCAAAGAGTGACAGTGATATAGCCAATAATGTTTCAGCCATGGTTATGGTTGATTTAGGCAGAACATATTCTCCCGACTTAAAGAAGCCTCCTTTTTACGCTGATATGCCGGCATACTATATTGGCGATAGTTTGGTGATTGATACAAGCACTGTAAGAAAATGGACAGAAAATTTTGCGACCAATATGATTGAATCGCACTTGAATGCTTTAAGAAGTTTAAGAGCAATTAAATTAGATTGGGGAAGAAATGATGCTGGCAGACATATTCCCGTTACTTGTTTGCAATTCAGTAAAAAGCTAGAATGGTATGGTGTAAAACATTTTGCAGAAGAATATTTAGGTGGACATGCAGAACATCTTGAAGGAGTTGAAGGAAGAATTTATACGGAGATCCTTCCATTCTTTGATCGTTATTTAGTGTTCGAGAAAGCGAAATGATTTGATGTACGATTTTAGATGTCTGATGTACGATGTCTTTAAATCAATCATACATCATGATATTTTTTACAATCAACAATTCAAATTAGGAAGGAAAGCCGCATCATAAAGCAATCCAAAATCGCCAATCCGAAATTTTTTCAGCACATCATCTTTTCAACCCTTCTCTCATGTCTTCCGCCTTCAAAATTTGTTGAGATAAAAATTTCGATTAGGCTTTTTGCAAATTCAAGCGCAATGAAACGTGCTGGCAGGCAAATGATGTTAGCATTATTATGTTGCCTCACCAATTTTGCAACCTCACTCTCCCAACATAAAGCTGCGCGAATATTTTGGTGTTTATTCGCAGTCATACAAACCCCATTTGCAGAGCCGCATAATAAAATGCCGAACGCCGCCTCGCCGCTTTCTACGCTGTTTGAGACAGGATGCGCATAATCAGGGTAATCAACAGATTTGTTTTCATCCACGCCAAAATCTTTCACCTGAAAGCCTTTGCCCGCAAGCCAGCCAACCAATTCTTTCTTATAATCAAAACCAGCATGGTCGCTGCCGATAGCAATGGGCTTAGTAAGGTCGAAGGATAAAAGCATAAATTATTATTTGT
The DNA here is from genome assembly GCA_903927975.1 of uncultured Bacteroidota bacterium. Taxonomy (GTDB): domain Bacteria; phylum Bacteroidota; class Bacteroidia; order Chitinophagales; family Chitinophagaceae; genus Puia. The sequence goes on from CAIYPC010000668.1 coordinate 9,381, forward strand.
GAGGAGCAAAGTTATAGTTGCATTAAGAAAATCAAGAAGAAATTTTGAATAGGACTTAGTATAAAAAACAAGCACCCCGGGCGGGGTGCATTGTTACTCCTAACTGACCTATGAAAAAAATTGACTCGAAAAGATTTACAATAAGTAAATCTTTCAGGGTAAAAAGATATTTTATTGTTATAGAGCTAAGTTGAATAAAAATTAATAGATGGGAAAAAAATAGACCCTGATTAACTACGGGTTAACATTGGTTAACGAGGAGGAGTTTGATAGACCGAAAGTCAGGAAGTCGGAAAAGTTGGAAAGACTGAAAAGACCGGAAGTCCGAAAGCAAAACATTCATACAGTCTTCTGCTTTCGGACTTCCGGTCTTTGCTAACTTTCCGACTATAAAAATTTATTTCAAGATTTTCATCCTAACCATCTCAATGCGGGTATCGCTTACTGTGAGAATTTCAAATTCATAATCATCGATGATGATATGTTCTTTTTGTTTGGGGATTGCTTCGTGCCTATTTATGATGTAGCCCGACAATGTTTCTGATTCTTCGACTGGAAACTCAAGCTCATATTTTTCATTTAGATAATCCAGCTCAAGCCTGCCAGAAAAAATGAATTCATCAGCAGATAATTTCTTCTCTTCAAATTCTTCAGTGTCGTATTCGTCTCTAATCTCTCCAAAAATCTCTTCCAACAAATCTTCCATGGTAACAATGCCTGCGGTACCACCAAATTCATCAACTACCCAGGCAATACTTTTTCTCTCTTTGCTGAATTTGTTGATCAGGTCTGTTGCGCCCATGCTTTCAGGAACAGCAGGGATTGGTAATAAAATAGATTTAATGGAGGCTGGGTTTTTAAATAAATCCAATTGATGGATATAGCCAGAAACATGATCCAGAGTTCCATCATACACCACTAGTTTGCTTAGTCTTGTTGAAACAAATTTTTTTCTTGCGTCTTCAATTGTCAGACTTATATCAATGCCGCCGATTTCTTTTCTTGGCACAAGGCATTCTCTCACTTTCACTTTTGGAAGCGACAATGCTGCTTCAAAAAGCACGGTGTTAAGTTCTTTGTTTTCTTCATCCTGCTCACCTGTCTGCTGATAAAAATGATCAAAACGTGAACCTGCAAAAGCTTCTGCTTCTATCCTTACATTAAAAAGATATTTCAATATCCATTTTGAAACTGCAATAAAAAATGAAACCAATGGATGAAGTAAATCATAAAAAAAATTAGCGATGCCGGAAAAAAAACTGAGCAGCTTATCACTTTTTGCACGGAATAATGCTTTGGGAATAACGTTGCCAAAAATCAAAATAAAAAGAAACGATGCGAAGGTTTCGGCTAAAAGTCTAATGGCATTTACATAGCCGCTTGGTATATGTATTTTGGTGATGAGCCAGTTCCAAAATGGAAGAAAAGTTTCGCCAACCATCAGCCCGAATAAAACCAAAAAAAGGGTAAAGCCGATTATTGCTGCACCAATAAATTGGGCGGGGTTTTCCATTAGTCGCGATAAGGTAATGCCGCTTCTCAGGCCTTGTTTCTTTCGTAATTCAATTGATAATTTGTTCGCATTTATAAAAGCCATTTCAATGCCTGCGAAAAAGAAAAGCATCAGCCATGCAATACCAATCCAGACAAATGTGTAAATGTTAATCATGCAGCTACAAATTTAATCTTTCTTATTTAAAATTGCTATCTCTTCAACCAAAAGCATATTGCCATTTTGGGTGCTTGTTTGCGGCTCTTGTTTTTTATAAAAGATAGTTCGCGCCCACGTTGCGAATGAGCTGTCTTTTTCTACCGCTGTCTTTTTTTCAATCAGTTCTATTGCGCCTTTTTCATTGCCTGTGTTTTGCAATGCCCATGCTTGCAAAATGATATTTGCTTTATAACCACCCTTCGTTTCAGGGAATGTAGAAATTGTTTTTAGAAGATCTGTTGCTGCTTGTTTTTTGCCCATCTTTTCATAACATATTGAAGTGAGATAGTCTTCGGTCCTGTAATCAATATCATCATCATAAGGCTTGCCTGAGCCGAGGTTCAAAGGAAATAATTTCGCCTTTGAGATGTTATCTATCGCATTTTTATACTTCTTGTTTTTTATATTTTCTACAGCCAACATCAGTAACGACTGTCTGTATAATTCTCTTCCATCAGTTGCTCCCTCAAATGGTATCACGTTAACTGATAAAAGAAGATTGGCGGCATTCGCATATTGCTTAGTCTCAAACAAACACTTTGCATAAAGCAAACCAATGATATAATTTTCAGAATGATTTTTATAAAATGGTTCAACAATGGATAAAGCTTTTTCAGGCTTTTGTTTTTCTAAATAATATTCTGATAATTTTTTTACATAGCGCCATTGTTCTTTATCCATTTCATAAGCTTTCAAAATATCTTTTTCTTTTTTCTCATCATCATTGTCCATTGAAGATCTTGCTGCATAAAAAAAACTCTCATTAGGAGTTTTGCCTAATTCATTCATCAGCTTATTGCTTTCTTCAATATTATTTGCTGAGCGGTAAAGCAGTGCTAGATAATATTTGGGTTTCCAGTCTGTGGTTTGTGATGTTATCCATTTAAGCATCGGCAAGGCTTCTGCACGAAACGGCAACACAAATGCGGGCGTGTTTTTATTCCCTTCGGCAATAAATTTTCCATAGCTCTTGCCGAGTTTATAGTTGATATAATCTTTCCAATAATTCACAAGCGCATGAGATGGCGAGAGATCAAGCACTTTAAAAGCCTCTTCCAAACAATTGCTGTTATAATAATCTGTTGCCAGTTCCAGAAAAGATTGATAAGGCAGTTCATTTTTTATTTCTGAAATAAAATTCGTTTTATCTGTTTCATCATTGCTCCATAAATATTTTTCAAATGATGAAAAGTGATTCAATGGATTTATTTTTTCAATGACTGATAAGACCTGCAATGCAGCTTCTTTGTTTCCCAGTTTTCTATAAGTAATTGCCTTTATATTATATGCAGTGATATTGCCTGCATTGTAGAATAAAGCTTTATCAGCATACAGCAATGATCTGTCGTAATTCTTTTCATTCAAATACAATCTTGATAAAGCAGTATAAGCAGCGGCGCGATATTCTGTTGTGAGTGATGCGAGATCAAAACCATCTTTCGCATCAGTGATGTTGTTAAGTTTTTGATTGACCAATCCATAATAATAATTAGAAGCACCATCATGCGTATCAATGCTCAAAGCTCTTTTTGAAAGCACGAGTGCTTTGTTATATTCCATATTGTGATAATACAGCTCCGCCATTTTGTTGAGCGATAGCAAAAAATTACTATCAAGCTTTAATGATTGCTGCAACTTTTCTTCCGCCTTTGGATATAAACGTTGATCCATAAACTCTTTTCCCGCGATATAATTTCCGTAAGCACTGTTCCAATTAAAATCAACTGGCGCATCAACTGGTCTGCTTAATTCATCTGCATGCGGATCTGAATTATAAAAGAGTTTATTCTCGCCAATGGTAATTGTGAAAGCACCAGATGTGGTATCCATTTTTAAAGAATCGGCAAAAGCATTGAATGGATATAAATACAATAATTGCTTGTAAATATTTTTTCCATTTTGTTTTATCACAAGCGTGTCATTAAGCGCACGAACGGGCGAGAAATTAATTTTTAGCCATCCATCTTCATATCGCGCATTCAATGCGCCATAATCATTTGCTTTTACAAATCCTTTTGTCCGCAAAACAGGATACCAAAATTCTGTCCATTCATCTGTCGCGTAAGGTTCAAAGCTTACATGCTTGAAAGGTGTGAATGTGCTTCCTTCTGCGTTTTGGTTAAATAGCCGCCCAGACTGTATTTCAGCATATTGCCCATCTGTGTCAGTGAGCAGTTTTTCCCAAATCATTCCTTGTTGAGATAAGCCCCAGATCCATATCTTCTTGCCCGCTTTTTCTTCGTGCAAAGAATAACGCACCATTCCAAAATCATCATCATGCCAATAAGCACCAAAAAAATCTGAATATTTTCCAAACACATGATAGGATTTATAACCGCCGAAATTATTTTGATCGTAAAAATTGATCTGCTTATTATTTGTTTTATTTACGGGCCAATCGGCATGCTCGCCCTCGTGCCCAATATATTTTGTGCCAGGATAAATGAACTCAAGATTGCCTTTTGTTTTAATGCCCACATTCATCCAATGATAATATGGTTGCTCAATAGCGCTGTTGTTGTGCCATGTGGAATGCGTGGTGAAATATCCTTTATCATTTGGAAGATTTATTTCAATTGACCAAGTTGATCCAGTCAACAAATCAAGCCACGAGATATAACAACTAGCGCTACCATCTTCTTTTTGCTTTGTTATATAATCAACGGGTGACGCACTATTTGGAGTGTGACCAATGATCCCATAATTCGCTTCAATGCCGCCACTCGTCCATGGACCGCGCATCGCAACATCCCTGAATTTTACAGCGTGATTATAATAAATGAAAGGCTGATTGGTTGATTTTTCAATTGCTGCCCAAATCTTTCCGCCCACTTCGGGCAATATCATTATTTTGATATAATCGTTTTCAAGCTCCACTACTTTCCATTCTTTTTGTACCGATTTATCGGTAAACCCATCAAACCTGAAATAAGGATAAATTTTAGAAAAATCTGGCACCGGATCAGGATCTGAATACGGATATGTTGCGAATGTTTTTTTATATTCTTTTACAGTTGATTTGTTTTGAGAAAAAATAGAAGCTGATATCAATAATAAAATAATCGCAAGAATGGAACGATGGCTCATAAGCATATTTTAATATCTCTAAAATTAGTATAAAGAAAAGGGCAATGAAGAAAAAAATAAAGCCAAAATAATCAATCAGCCTTTCCTATAAATGCTAAAATGATTTTTTCTGCTTCGTCGCAGGCTTTTGTGAGATCGTCGTTAACGATGATTTTATTGAAATGATGTTTGAAAGATATTTCGTAAGAAGCTTTGTTCACTCGGTTTTGCAGAGATTCCAGACCTTCGGTTCCTCTTGATTCAAGGCGTTTTTTTAATACTTCGATGGAAGGCGGTTCAATAAAAATGGAAAGGCAATTATCTGTGAATTGTTGCTGAACATGAATGGCGCCTTTCACGTCAATATCAAGAACAGGAATTTGTTTGTTGTTCCAAATGCGATCCAATTCGCTTTTCAATGTGCCATAATATTTTCCTTCATATACCATTTCCCATTCGAGAAAGTCGTTGTGCTGAATTTTTTCTGTGAAATCATCCAATGATATAAAATAATAATCCACCCCGTCTTCTTCATCTTTTCTTGGTTGGCGTGTGCAGGCTGAAACGGAAAAAGAAAGCTCCGGATATTTGTGCAACAAATAACGAGTGATAGAAGTTTTGCCCGCGCCAGAAGGAGCGGTGATGATGATTAATTTTTCGTTCGTCTGAAGCATGATTTATATATTATTCTTACCATCAGAGATCAACTTACGGAACCTCTTAGCTTTTCTTTTATGATGATGATTAATTTTTCATACTCTTCTGGTTGCATGGACTTTGCTGGAAATAAATAATCAGTGTTGTCGATTGTGCTCAGTGATGCATAATCGTCTTCAATTTTTGCCGATTTAATATTGTCCCATTTTTCGATAACTGTTTCATCGTCCCTAACATATTCAAAAGAGTTTTGAAAAAGGTTGAGTTTAAAATAGCTTGAGTTCAGCAATTCATTTATATAATGTTGTATTTTCTGTTTCCATGAGAAATATACAAATCCTTCTGCAATGAGTTGAATCAAACAAATTACGAGACCTAGACTGCAAAAATAAAGTAAGCCATTTATGCTAGGGTAAATAAATGAAGAAAAATGGATAATGATACTAATCGCAACAATTATCAAAAAGCGAACAACTATTTTCTTTGCGGGAGGATAAACAAAAAAAATCTTATTATTATCTCGATAATAAATTTCTTTAAAATCATTTTCCCTGAATGTCAATTCAATTGATAAATCTTCCATTCAATTTGCATTTACACTCTCTTTATCTGTGCTCCCAAATTTTTCAATCTTTCGTCAATGTATTGATAGCCTCTGTCTATCTGATCAATATTTTGTATAGTGCTCTTTCCTTCAGCGCTTAATGCAGCTATCAGCAAAGCCACGCCCGCTCTGATGTCTGGCGTGCTCATGGTAATGCCGCGAAGCTTTTGTTCTCTTGCCAAACCAATTACTGCAGCACGATGAGGATCGCACAAAATAATTTTTGCGCCCATATCAATCAGCTTATCAACAAAAAATAATCTGCTCTCAAACATTTTCTGATGAATGAGAATACTTCCTCTTGCCTGTGTCGCCACAACCAAAACAATACTCAATAGATCTGGCGTGAACCCTGGCCAAGGATGATCATAAATCGTGAGGACCGATCCATCCAAAAAAGTTTGTATCTCATAAAGATCTTGTGATGGAATATGAATATCATCACCCACAAAATTCATTTGTATGCCAAGCTGTTTAAATTTATCAGGGATCACGCCAAGATTTTCGAGGCTCACATTTTTTATGGTGATATCGCTTTGCGTCATTGCGGCAAGACCAATAAAAGATCCTACTTCAATCATATCCGGCAACATGCGATGCTCCGTGCCACCGAGATAACTCACGCCTTCAATCATAAGCAAATTGCTGCTGATGCCACTGATCTTCGCCCCCATTCTGTTCAACATTTTGCATAGCTGCTGAATATATGGCTCACAGGCTGCATTATAAATAGTGCTGGTGCCTTTCGCCATTACGGCTGCCATTACAACATTTGCAGTACCAGTTACGGATGGCTCATCAAGCAAAAAATTGGCTCCCGTTAATTTTGGCGCAGTAAGATGGAAGAAATTATCGCCAGAATCATAATCAAATTCGGCGCCTAATTTTTCAAAGCCGATAATGTGAGTATCTAATCTTCTTCTACCAATTTTATCACCGCCAGGTTTTGCGATAAAAGCTTTTCTAAATCTTGCAAGCATTGGGCCTGCAACCATCACAGAGCCGCGAAGCCGCCCGCTTTTTTTTCTATAAGTTTCGCTACGTAGATAATCAATATCAACACTATCTGCCTGAAACACGCACGTGTGGCGACTTTGGCGATCCACCTTCACGTTCATCTCTTCCAGTAATTCTATTAAAAGATTTACATCGAGAATATCTGGTATGTTGCTGATGGTAACTTTTTCCGGCGTCAATAAAACAGCACTGATGATTTGCAATGCTTCGTTTTTTGCGCCCTGAGGGGTTATTTCACCGCTCAGTCTTTTTCCGCCTGTTACTTCAAATGAATGCACAGTAGAAATTTTTTTAAGTAATAAAAAAGCGACGAGCATTGCTCATCGCCACTAAATTATTAAAGCCTGAGATATTAGAACCTTTTCTTTTTAAATTTATTATTATCGCGGCCGCCATTGTTATTGCGTCCGTCCCTGTCGTTGCGGTTGTTATTATTTCTTGGCTGAAATTTTTGGTTGCGCCCTTTGTTCCTGTAATCGCCATATCCGCCGCGGTCCCTATCCCTGTCGCGATTTTCATTCGGCCGATAGCTTTTTACGTAAGGCGTGTTCGTGAACTCAAGCTGACCACCGGTTATGTTTGTCAGCTCGCTCTGTATTGCATCATCATGTACCGTTTCTTTATGCCAGTTGTTATAAGCCAGCTTCATATAATAAGCAACTGCATTGGCAAAACCATTGCGTTTTTCAGGGTTTTGTTCGGCCAATGCTTTATTTAAAATAAGCTCAAGATTTTTTCCAAGATGAGAAAATTTTGGATAGCGCTTTGGATATGGAAGCGGCTTCGGTTTTGCCTTTAATGTCTCTCTGGTTGGGATTGGGTAAGGCGATGAAACTTTCAATTTGAAATCAGCGATTAAAAAAAGATGATCCCATAATTTATGGCGGAAGTCTTCTACATTTTTTAAATGCGGATTCAAAAATCCCATCAGCTCAATCACAGCATAAGCATTTTTCTGGCGCTTTTCAGGATCTTCCAGCGTTAGCAGATATTCAATCATTTTTTGAATGTGCCTGCCATATTCACGGATCACCAAGTGGTTTCGCGTGGTGTTATATTCCATCATATTATCAATAAATTGTTCAACAAACCTACATGAAATACTGTAAACGGGCAAAGAGCTAAAAAGATTTTATGCAGATGAAAATATCTTTAAATAAAAAAAGGCCTTTTGCAAGGCCTTTTAAAGATCGATTACTCATTGCTAAAATCTTTATTCAATAACAATCTTTGAAATATATTGATGAATTTTATTTTGGTCTTTAACCTGCAGATAATAAATGCCAGTTGCGGGATGACTTGTCAAATCCAGGCGGATTTGATTTGAGTTTGCTAAAGTGACTTCTTTATGCTGAACGATTTGCCCGGCGGTATTAACCAAGTCCAGCATATAATTTCCAGAAAGCACTTGATCAAATTCAATCATCGTAAAAGTTTTAACGGGATTGGGATATGTGTGATAACCTGAAATACCCCCATTGTTCACGTTCACTGCTTTTACAGCAGAATAGGCAATCGTTTTTCCATCTGCACTTGTCCTTTTTATGCGAAAGAATAATTCACTGCTGCTGTTTGAACTGAGGTTATATTGAAACTGATAAGAAGCCGTCGTTCCTTCAGAATTTGCATTAGAAAGCAAAGTGCCAACAGGAGAGTATGAACTGCCATCTGTGCTATATTCTACTTCGTAAGCAATATTTTTTAGTTCGTCTTGCGCCTGCCATTTCAACTGAATATAGTTGCCGTTTTTAGCTGCCGTAAAATTCGTCATTGAATAAGCCAAAAAAGCTGCTGGACACCAATAATAAGTTAGGTTTATTGTTCCTTGAAGTGTTGTCGATACGGCTGTAGTATCATTAAGGCCACCGTCAAGCACCGTTAATCCGCCGCCTGTTATTGCGTAAACAATTCCGATAGTCCCTGCTCCCTGATATGAGGCATTTCCACCAGTGCCTCCTGAAGCTGTGTAATTATTTGCAAGTGTGTCTGGCCCATAGGCAATACTATAGCCTGGAACCCCATGGGGCGCAAGTGTATCATAGCCATATATTTTTGTAAATGTTTTGGTCAAAACAATACCCGGAGCGGTGATTTTGGTTGGTACTGCCAAATTAAAAAGAAATGCTGTGCTGTCTGGTCCTGTGTTGAGGGCACTAGAGAGCGTAATTACCGTTATCGTGTCTTTTAAGGAAACACACGACAAAGTTCCTATTGATGGATCGAATTGTTGAAAGTTAAAAGTCAGAGCACTCGTCACGGTCGGTGAAATAGTGATGGATTGAGTAATTGGGGTTGCCGGAAGCCCTCCTGTGCAAGTGCACTGTGCGGCACTGTGCTGCGGAACAAATGTCATCAGACAGGCACATGAAGCAACAATCACTAGGTAGACATTTTTCATGGGTACTGGTTTTAAATTGAATAATACGGATTTCTAAAGTGCTAAAGTATTCATTCGGGCATTCAATCACAAAGCAGTTTTACCCTAGTTATGCCGATGGTAAAAACCACATTTTTGTTGAAAATTCCCGAATCAAACCATATAACGGTCAATACTTGAAAAAATGATTTACACTATGAATATTTCTGCCAGCATAACTTTACAGCCTTATTATGAAAATTATTATTGACTGTCAGCCTCTCGTTTGTGATTATGTTCACCCATCCGCAATTGAATTTATTATAAAATGCCATAAGCTTCTTTTGCAAAAAAATCCAGAATCGGAATGGCTTTTTGTTCTTGATAAAAATTATGTGGACAATGAGATGCTAAAAGAAATCCCTTTACAAAATATTTTATTCAAAAAAATTATTTCAAACCAGTTTGGCTGGAAACTTTGGTACGATTATCAATTGCCATCCTTGATAAAAAAAGTGAACGCGGATTTATTGATAACAACAGGTGGCGTTGCTTCATCATCTTCCATCGCACAGTGTGTATGGGTCGCAGGCTTGCATGAAAATAACTATTCAAAGAAACCAAACAATTATTTTAGATTTTATAAGAAACGCCTTCAAAAAACTATAGAGCAATCGAAAACAATATTTACTGTTTCAGAAAAAACAAAACAATTTTTGATTGAGAAAAATAAGTTGAATGAAAAAAGAATAAGCGTTCTTAGAAATGCTGTAGATGAAAATTTCAAGCCATTATTGTGGGGGGAGAAAGAAAGCATCAAAACAAAATATGCAGCCGGAGTGGAATATTTTATTGTTTTGGTTGATGAACAACATCAAGCGCTTATTCATGTGCTGAAAGCTTTTTCAAGTTTTAAAAAAAGACAGCAATCGAATATGCAACTTGTCTTAGTTGGTCAAAAATTAAAAAATGATATTGATTTTATTGAGAAACTGGAAACATTTAAATATAGAAATGATGTGCATGTTTATGATAATATTAATGAAGACGAACTTCGAAAAATAATTTCCGCAGCTTACGCATTTGTTCATCCATTTCATGAAGATGAAATAGGCATCTTTGTGCTGAATGCGTTCAAGGCAAATGTTCCCATTGTTATTTCAGAAAAAGGCAGTCTTGCTGAAATAGCCGCTGACGCTGCATTGTATGCCGATGCAAATGATATCGAAACATTGGCAAATCAAATGATGCTTTTATATAAAGATGAAAAACTGCGCAGCGCACAAATTGAAAAAGGGGAATTGCAGTGGCAGAAATTTAGTTGGGATGAAACTGTTCAGCAATTGGAAAATGCAATAATGCAAGCAGCAGATAAGCAATAAAAATAATTCAATGTAACTTCGCTGCTTTGTAAAATTATATATGAAACAATCTTCGATAAACATTGATGTGGAATTAGACGAGCACAACGTGCCGCAACAGATTACATGGAATGCTTCTGACACTACTGCTGATAAGGATCAGAAAGCGAAAGCGATGATGCTTGCATTTTGGGATAGCACTGATAAATCTGCTTTGCGCATCGATCTTTGGACAAAAGACATGATGGTGGATGAGATGGCTGATTTTTTTTATCAGTCGTTCATGACAATGGCCGAAACATATCATCGTGCAACAAAACACACAGAGCTCGTGAACGATATAAAAAGCTTTGCAAAAGATTTTTATAATAAATTCAGGGAAGAACAATTGAAAGAAAACAAAGCATAAAATTTTTTCTATGGGCTTAGAACAAAAAGTGATGGCAGAACTTAAAACTGCCATGCTTGCAAAAAATGAAGCAGCATTAAGAGGATTGAGAGCTATTAAAGCGGCGATTATTCTTGCAAAAACTTCAGAAGGCGCTAATGGCGAACTGCAGGAAGCTGATGAAACAAAATTGTTGCAGAAGCTGATTAAGAGCCGCAAAGATTCTCTCGAGATTTATGAAAAACAAAACCGTGAAGATCTTGCATCGAAAGAAAGAGATGAAATTGCGGTGATTGAAAAATTCTTGCCAAAACAATTAGGCGCGGAAGAATTAAAAACAATCATCGAAAAAATAATTGCTGAAACTGGTGCTTCATCACCTGCAGACATGGGCAAAGTGATAGGCGCCGCCAGCAAGCAACTTGCCGGACAGGCAGATGGCAAAACCATCAGCACTGTTGTGAAAGAATTATTGCAGAAATAATTTTTTGTGCTGATTGATATTGTGCGGATCGCTGCCAAAAACCTTGAAGGTTTAATCTGACTCTCGAAATTAATTTTGACGATCCGAAAAACCTTGAAGGTTTATCCATCTCTCCGAATTTAAAGATTTTATCGGATTGCGGTCTTCACCAACCGCAATTAAAAAATATTTTATCCGTGTTAATCGACATTTTATTCCTGATATTTTTATTGCTTGCCATTTTCAAAGGCTTGCAGCGGGGATTGATTGTTGCTGTATTCTCTGTGCTTGCATTGATGGCAGGCATTGCTGCAGCGGTTAAATTATCAGCAATAGTTGCATCTCATCTAAAAGAGAATACTCATGTTTCATCCAAATGGCTCCCCGTACTTGCATTTTTGCTGGTTTTCATTGGCGTTGTATTATTGGTGAGGTGGACAGCAAGCCTTCTTAAAACAGCCGTGAGTTTTGTGTTGCTTGGATGGGTTGATAAACTTGGTGGGATTATTTTATATGCATGCGTTTATATGGTTGCCTATAGCGTTCTCCTTTTTTATGCAACCAATCTTCATCTAATTTCTCAGCATGTAATTTCTTCTTCCATCACCTATTCATTCATTGAGCCTTGGGGACCAGTAGCCATTGATGCGATTGGAAAAATAATCCCTTTTTTCAAAAACATGTTTGCGGATCTCGAAAATTTCTTTGAGCAATTGAAGTAAAAAAATCTGGCAAATATTATAATCAAGCGTTTGCCTAATAATTTTTATTCCGTATTTTGAAAAAACGATAAAGCCATTATCATGTTTAGTTATTGTAAATTTGTTTTTGAACAAATGGTTTTTGGCTTAAAACGTTTATTTTAGCGATTCTAACAGCATAGAACTGATTGATGATACAATACGAAATCAAACAACTGGATAAATTCAAATACATTGAAGAAGGTGAGGGCGAGCCATTGGTATTGCTTCATGGCTTGTTTGGTGCGCTCAGTAATTTTATGGGGCTGATTGAATATTTCCGTCATCATAATAAAGTGATAGTGCCCATGTTGCCGTTGTTTGAACTGGATATTTTGCACACCACGGTTGGCGGTCTTGAAAAATTCGTTCATAAATTCATTGAAAGAAAGAATTATAACAATATTCATTTATTAGGAAATTCATTGGGCGGTCATGTTGCGCTGATACATGCGCTCAAGCATCCTGAACGTTTGAAATCTATTACGCTTACCGGAAGCTCAGGCTTGTTTGAAAATGGAATGGGCGATACTTATCCGAAGCGTGGTGACTATGAATTTATAAAAAAGAAAACAGAGCTCACTTTTTTTGATCCTAAAACAGCAACCAAAGAATTGGTCGATGAGGTGTACGAAATAGTTAACAATCGTATTAAAGCGCTTAAGATTATTACGCTTGCAAAAAGTGCTATCAGAAATAATTTAGGTGAGGAACTCAATCAAATCAAACAACCGACGTTATTGATATGGGGCAACAATGATACCATTACGCCGCCATTTGTTGGCAGAGAGTTTCATCGCCTTATCCCGAACAGCGAGCTTCATTTTATTGACAAGTGCGGGCATGCACCAATGATGGAGGTACAAGATCAATTCAATGAAATATTGCATAAGTTTCTTACGAAACTCAACCAGCCCGCAACTGTAGCATAAAGAATACCGTATTTAGATAAAACATCTTACCGTGCTGAACAAGGAAATCATATCTACATCCATTCCTTCTCTGAGTCTGAATGATCCTGTTTATCAGGCAATCGATCTGATGGCAGATTTTCATGTGTCTAATTTGCCCATTGTTTCAGATGATAAATTCGTTGGTATTGTGAGTGAAAGCGATTTGTTGAATGTGGTGGATGAAACAACTCCGCTTTCTCAACTGGAAAATCTTTTTTCAAAAATTGCAGTTCATTCAAACGCGCATTTTATTGAAGCTGTTCAACGTGCCAATGAGTTCAACCTCACCGTTGTGCCTGTTGTTGATAAAGAAGATGAATACATCGGTTCTATTTCTGCTACTGATTTGCTTCTGCAGTTGGGCAAGCTCACAGGCGCAAGTGAACCGGGAGGAGTGATTGTGCTGGAAATGGAACAGATCAATTTTTCATTTTCAGAGGTGAGCAAGCTGGTTGAAACAAACGATGCGCAAATAACACAGCTCAATACTTATACGGATCCTCAATCGAAAATATTTTACGTTACCATCAAGCTTAATAAATTTGAGATTGCAGATGTGATTGCAACATTTCAGCGATATGATTATCATGTGAAATATTCTTTTGGTGAAGAATTATATGAGAACGACCTGCGCAGCAATTACGACCATTTAATGAACTACCTGAACATCTGATTTTAAACCTGCCTCATTATTTTAACAATATAAAAACCTGCCGGCAATTTAGATTTGCTGCGATCATGATTAAGCAATCGAAATATTGCATGGTTATTTTTTTAACGGCCCTTTTTTTTAATTCCACAGCACAGGTTTCTTTATCAGGCCCCCAAACAAATCAAGATTCATTAGTTAACATAATCAAACCTATAAAAATATCACCTTCAAATAATCCGAAGCCTTTTATCATCGGCAATATTTATATAACGGGAAATAAAAAAACAAAAGCCTATATCATTCTTCGAGAGTTGAGTTTTAAAAAAGGCGATTCCATTAATCTTCCTGAACTGGTGAAAGCTTTTGAAATGGGCCACGATAGGCTCATAAATACATTGCTCTTTACCAATGTGGTTGTTTCTCTAAAAGGTTTCAGAGGCTATATCGTAGATGTGCAGATCGATTTGAATGAACGTTGGTACATTTTTCCGCTTCCATATTTTCATCCTGTTGACAGAAACCTTACTGTTTGGCAGGATAAGGGTTTTAGTTTGAGCAGGGTGAATTATGGTTTGAAATACACGCAAAATAATTTTTCTGGCAGAAATGATAATGTTGTTCTTTGGCTCATTACGGGTTATTCACAGCAAGCGGAAATTGCTTATGATCAGCCTTACGCTGATAAATCGCTGAAGCATGGCTTTGGCTTCAGTGTTATTTATAGTGCCAACAAAGAGACGGATGCGACTACAAAAAATAATCAGCAATATTTCATTAATGCAGACACGCTCAATTATGCAGGCAAATATTTGAGCAAGCAATTCAGTTTATCGTTGAGATATTATTACAGGCCCGCACTTAAAACGAGGCACACTTTCAGGCTCAATTTCAACAACCTTAAAATTGATTCTGCTGTCACTGTTTATAATCCTGATTTTTTTACCAGTGCAAGAAAAGAAATTTTCTTTCCTGAATTTTCTTATCAAATGGATTACACGAATGTTGATTATGTAGCTTATCCGCTGAAAGGAGTTTCTGTAGGTGCTTTGCTTTTGCGAAGGGGCATTAACACCGATATGAATTTGTGGCAATTGTCATTGCAAAGCACGGAAAGCGCGGAGATAGCGCACAAAACATATTTCAGCACACAAAACATGGCCACGCTTAAGCTACCTTTCAACCAGCCATTTTATAATCAGCAACTTTTCGGCTATGGCAATTTTTATTTGCGTGGTCTTGAAAAATATGTGATAGATGGTGTAGCAGGTTTTACTGCACGCAACACTTTTTTGAGGGAAGTCGCAAATTTTAGCCTGCCAATAAAAATGCCGTTTCTCGGTCTTTACAGAGTTCCATTTCGTGTGATGGCAAAAGTATTTTCTGATGTGGGATATGTTTACAACAACAATCCCGACCCTTCAAATACTTTATCAAAACAATTCCTCTATACGGAAGGGATAGGCATTGACGTTGTTACATCATACGATTTTGTTTTTAGGGTGGAATACAGTTTTAACCAATTAGGGCAAAACGGGTTATTTTTACATATTCATAACGATTTTTGATTATTTGTCATTTCAACAGTTAACTCATTCAATGAAAATTGCGATTTATAGCCGGGTGATCGACTTCGAACAAAAAATACAGATTCAGCAGCTATTTGATGAGCTCATAAAACAAAATATTGAGCCTGTCATTTATCATCCTTTTTTAGAAAAGATACAATCAGGATTTTTACTGCCCTCACAAATTTCAACCTTTACTGAATCAAAAGATTTGAACGGCTCGATTGATTTTATAATCAGCCTTGGCGGCGATGGAACATTGCTGGATACTGTTTCTTTCGTAAGAGATAAAAATATTCCAGTGCTTGGCATCAACTTCGGAAGGCTGGGTTTTTTAGCTGGCATTGGCAAAGAAGATTTGAAAACAGCAGTTTCTGCATTGGTTGACCGAACCTTTGTTATTGATAAAAGAACATTGGCGCATCTTGATTCAAACAAGCCATTATTTGGCAAAGTGCCTTACGCTTTGAATGAATTTGCAATTCACAAAACAGACACTTCGCCGATGATTAAGATTCACACATATCTAAATGGTGAATTTTTGAATACTTATTGGTCGGATGGACTGATTGTGGCAACACCAACAGGATCTACGGGTTATTCATTGAGCTGCGGAGGCCCGATTCTTTTTCCTGATTCTTCCAGTTTTGTGATAACGCCAGTAGCGCCACATAATCTGAATGTTCGGCCAATCGTTGTCCCTGATAATAATATCATTTCTTTTGAGATTGAAGGGCGGGCGGATCAGTTTATCTGTGCCCTCGATTCCAGAAAAGAAATTGTGGATAAAGACGTTCAATTGGCAGTCCGCAAGGAAACCTTTACCATCAGTTTAGTGCGTTTAAATGAAAATAATTTTCTTCAAACATTAAGAAATAAGCTTTCCTGGGGGCTTGATACAAGAAATTAGGATTTTGTATAAACGAAAATTCAATTTCTTACGTTATCGGGAAGCATAATAATTAGTATGGCAATTATCAAGAGGCTCAATTTATCCATAGCACTTATTTTTTCTTTGTCTTTAGGGGCTTTTGCCCAGGAGCAAGCGATTGTTCAGGAAGGCGAAATAGGCATTACTGCCGGCGCCGCCCATTATTTTGGCGACCTGAACCCAAAGCTCAGGCTGAACAGGCCTAAAGTTGCTGCCGGCATTTTTGCAAGAAAACAGTTTGGGGGATATGTTGCAGTTAGGCTTAGCGCCAATTTTGCGCAGCTCGGCTATTCGGATGTGTATAATTCTTACAACGAGTTTATGCATACCCGTAATCTCAGCTTTCAGACAAATATCTGGGAGTTTGCCGTGCAAGGCGATTTCAATTTTTTCAAATACATCCCCGGCGATTTGTACAAAAGATATACGCCGTACCTCACACTTGGCGTGGGCGTTTTTAACTATGACCCTTATGCGTATTATCAAGGGCAAAAAGTCAATTTAAGGGAATTGGGCACGGAAGGTCAAGGCTCGGCTGCTTATCCTGGCAAAAAACCATATAGCACTTTGGGAGTTTGTTTTCCTGTTGGGGTTGGATATAAATACAGCTTGACGCGTGATATAAATATTGGCTTTGAGATAGTGTATCGCTTTACCACCACAGATTATATTGATGATGTGAGTGGCACTTATGCAGGCGCTGCCGCTTTCCCTGCGTTACCAAATGGCCAGCCTTCTTTAGCAGGCATTTTACAAGATCGCTCTTATGTTTATGGAACTCCAATCGGCGTTGCAGGCCGCCAGCGCGGTTATTCAAATCAAAAAGATAGCTATGTAACAGGCCAGTTGATGGTTTCCTTCAATCTTACTTCGTATAAATGCCCAACGGCGAAACCGTAGTTGTTCATGGTTGATAGATGATGGTTCATGGACTAGCTTCTTGATGCTGCTATTATTTTATTCCGCTCTTATTTTTCAGATAGGCATGTACGTTGCTGTCCAAGCAACTTACTTTGAATTGGCCTTCTTTTTTATATTGTACATATCCATAATAATGAAAAAGCTACTAATAGCTGCGTTAATATCCTCTTTCTTTGAATCAGGATATTCTCAAAAGATAGTGAGCAATATATTGCTTAACGACATTGACGTGTATCGGCCGAGTGATACCCTTTTTCAAAAGCTCAAAATACAATCTATTCAATTGTTTGGCTGCAATGGGAATCAAAAAAATGAAGATTCATGTATCTTATATTGTCAAAAAAAATTCAATGATAAAGGCATGCTTGTTGAAATAATAAAAGGCGATAATTTGATGAAAGACAAAATCGATTATTATATAAAATATAACCAGATATCTGATACAACATTCGAAACAATCACTAAATACCCAAAGAACTCTACTGCTGTTGACGAATCTCTGTTCGCCGATTCCCTTATAAACGGGCAACAACAGAAACTATGCGTATACAAAAAAGATCGTTCGCTAAATATTTATATGCGTTCAGTGTACCGCATTGATAAAGCTGGACAGATATTGGATATCAAAAGGTTCGACCTTGATAATAATTTAAAACAAATTTTTTATCCACTGGGCAATCGTAAGCCAAAAAAGCAATGGACCGATAGGAGCATAGATGAATATCATAAGACATTGTCCTATAACGCAATTTTCGAGGAGAATTATTATAAGGGAGTTTATATTTATGACCTTTCTGGAAGGATTTTAGAAAGTACTTATTATAATTCTACATACTGCGATACAGATAAAGGAGACACAAAACAGGTTTATATATATGATGCTCAAAATAATTTGGTGCGGAAGGAAATAGTGGATTTAGATAACCGACTTGTATCCGAAGAAAAATTTTATTACAAAGGCAAAGCTTTGCTTCGATATGTTAAATATGAATCGCCACGCATTGATGAAATCGATGTAGAGCGTCTATATGATTCTGTAGGGCGAAACATAGAATCGCGGGGGCACATTGGGATTCCAGAAAGACCAATTA
>CAIYPC010000669.1 GCA_903927975.1 uncultured Bacteroidota bacterium
AGGCAGTTCTAGCACATGAGATTGGCCATTATAGACTAGGGCATATTCCTAAAGGTTTAATGCTCTCATTAGCTGGGACTGCATTAAGTTTTGCTGTCTTGTGTAAATTTCAAATTGAGATGTCTTTGTTTTCATTTGCTAATTTCCTTTTACCACTGGTGATTGACCCGGCTTTCGTTCGTTAAAAGCAGTTTTGCCTGTCTCTGACGTTTCCGCAGTTTTCCTATTATGTGCTGAAAGAACTCCAATTGTGCAACTACAAAAGAGCCCCCATCCCATTTTTTCATATTTATCTACTTTAGTTGGGGCAACACACATAAAGTCGCAAGTACCACTGCGACTGCTTCTACACATCCGGACTTTATCGCCTTTACATTGAACTTGTGCATAAATAAAAGAAATAGAAAACATCATCATAACGATTAAAGCGGATAGCTTTTTTAATAATTGCATTTTCATTTTTTTATGTTTAAAATTTAAAAAAATGATTGTGATAATCAGGTAAAGCCTCCCTAAAAAGGGAGGCCGATTAATGGTCATTGACTATGATAATTGACTTAATCTTGTGTTACCTCGTCACGTCAAGTGCAGATGCCGCTTTGCCAATTATACTGCCTGCTTCATGTCCAACATCAACTGATGGCTGATAATGTATGCCTCCATATACACGGGACTCACCGCACTCAAGTGCTGCATCTTCAAAAGATGTATAATTCCTTGAAGGATAGTTTAAAAAATCATAAGTGTGATCTGTAAAACTATGTCCTCTTCCAAATACGGACGTCAATGCTTCCATTACCGAAGAAGTGATGAACGCATGTGCCGCAGGATATTCAGGATGGGGCGGCGTTCCGATGAAAGACATCCATGTTGCATCAATATGCGCGTCGATATAGCTAACAGGCCTTATCTGATTGTATTTGAATTTCGATCTCCAGCAAACAATCGAAGCATCCCACATTGCGATACCGGCTTTTACATAAGCAACATCTGCGACTGCAAGAGATGCATTTGAGTTGTCCAAATTTTGGGTTACAATAGAAATGCAGTGACCCATTGGAGTATATCCGATGCCAACGCCTACATCATCCCAAAATAGTGCAATATTTTTTTGATCGGTTGTGAGTGTTTTTGAAATCGTGTAATCATTGTTCACCATTTTGTAAAAATCAGAACTTGGGTCTTCGGAATATGCGAATGGTGGTGGATCAGTTGTTCCTTCAGAAAAGGCATTCATAAAAGTTCTGCAATTGCCAAAATATGGCCCTGCTGCCGCGGCGAATGCAGGTGGTGTAGGAATCCATGCGCCAGGAAAAACAGGTGGAGTGTAAGGATCATTTGCATGATTGAACAAATCTGTTTTTGCCCAGGTGAAAATTGCAGAAGCAACTGAATCACCAAATGCTCCTGATCGAGAAATAACTTCAGCCCCTTCATTGCCTGAAACTTTATCAACATAAATTTTTTCCAATGAATCGATGGATACACTGTCTGCTTTGTTCAGCCCTGGAAAAATATCGCGTGTAATGCTTGCCATTGCTGCATTTGCC
>CAIYPC010000670.1 GCA_903927975.1 uncultured Bacteroidota bacterium
CTGAAATCGACCAAAGCACTATCTATATTACACTTCCATGCGTTAAAGCATGGCGAAACAACAGCGGAGGTTAAAAATTTTAAGCAACAGGTCAGACAGGCCATCAAGTCTAGTGACAATTTGGTAAAAATACTTAAGATATAAAATTTTGACAATTTGCATGTTTAATTTTTGCTCATGATGCAAAAAAAATAACCTTAATATTTTGTTAATAATCACCCAGTATAATGCCTGCAATTTACTCATATTATTTTATTAGGTGCTTTATTATGGCATATAACTTTAACCCCCATCGTCATGTAAAAATTTGGCTCAGTAAAGATAAAGATATTTTTTTGAATCTTGAGAATCGCATACGCCTGGTAAAAATGAGGGATATCAACCCTGCTGATGAAATCTATTTTGTTTATGATAGCAGCTTATTGTCTCCAAAAGCTTTAGAAGAACTAGAATCCTTTTGTGCTAAATATGGAATTTTTGCCAAAGATGTACAAAAGGATGTGATTCCTCGCTGTCATAGTGAAGAAGAGAAGAAATTAATTGAAATTTATGAAGATGAAATTTCTCATTTAGAGGATGGTGGAAATCTAGCTGTAGGAAGTGATATCTTACGCTGGTTAAAACCAGTTTATGAACTTGGTACTTATACTGATTTTGATGTGCATGTTGATACTGGAAAGCTCCCAGAGACAGTTTCTGTTGAAAAACCCCTTTTATTTAGTCTTGGTAGTTATGCTGTAAAAAGTGATGTTGAAAATATTTGCATTAACAATGACACTATAGCCGTGGTCGATAGCCAAGAGGCGTTATCCGATATTCAAAAAATACAGAAATTTATTTATGCTAGGTGTTCTAAACAACCGCGCTATGGGTATGGGAAAAATTTTATTGAGCGATTTATATCGACATCTCGAGATAGATTGAGTGAATTATTTTCTCCTTCCTTAGCTGAAATGATTTTAGATCTAGATCCTAATTCTAAAGTGCTAACCATTTTAGCCAATATAAGTAAAGGAAAAACAGCACGTGAAGTACGTAAAGAAGTTATAGATATTACTGCAAACAATCTTTGCTTTGGTAAAAGTGTTTTAAGTGACAACGGAAGGCTTCATTTTGGTCTTGCTGAACATCAAGTAATTACAGAAGCAGCCAATCTACAACGAACAACAGTGAAACAACAGTTAGAGTTAGGATGGCTAAGTTGGTTGCTTTTGTCGAAAGCTCAATACAAACAAATTGAAGCTCTTGCTGCAATAAAAGATGATAATGAATTTTTAACGCGAATGCGTGAACAGAATCGTATGACGATTCTGAAAAGTAGCGTTGTTTATACTTCAGGTCCTGGGGCGTTATTGTCTGCACTATTCGATAAATTATTCTATAAAAAAGATACCGTTAATAAAGAAATTATGCCTTTTTCTTTTGCTTGCTATGGGTTAGAGAAAGCATTTGTTTCTGAAAATAGCATCTCCTTGCATGCAGCCGCAAAAACTGTAGCAACTAAAATGCAAAATACAGAAGTAGGAAAATCAAACGATTTATCTTGGTTACAAGAAGGACAAAATGCAACGGCCATACGCGAACAAAAAATTAGAGAGGCTCAAGCACACATGCCTCAAGATTTCCATGATATGCGTGAAAAAATAGAAGCTCACATCAAAAAAATACAAGCCGACCTGGATGGTTGTTTTGGCTTTTACCGACACAGAGAGAGGCATGCCAAAATCCATGCGCTCCAAAGTATTATTGGACACTTTCAGGAGCACTCATTTGATGTAAGCGCATTCAATGTTGCATTAAAGACTTATCGCACGAAAGATATTTCTGCAAGTATTGGAAAAAGCAAAACCAAGGAACTTATTGATGAGTTAGAGCTTTTTGGTCAGCAAGCAAAACATTATATGGTTACTGATGAGTATGGAAGAGTTGTCGCGCGTCAATTACCTTTGCCGGTTGGCGACAATTATCTTTGCCGGTCACCCACAAAAAAATTAGTTACCTTTTCCTCCTGATCCCAAATTAATATTTTTTTGCTTAGAGAAAGC
>CAIYPC010000671.1 GCA_903927975.1 uncultured Bacteroidota bacterium
TCGTTCCTCGCAATGACGGATCAATTAGTTGGCTAATCTATAAAACTATAATCATCAGATTTAGCAGGATTATTTTTAAACAGTTTCTAAACTTATTTATCAGGATGATTATCTTTCCAAACTTCTAAAAAAAACTTGCTCGACTCTGATATGTATTTATAAAATTCCCAATCAGTGGTGAAGGATTTGAGATAATCGTAACTCGGTCTATAATCCCGCATGAAGGTATCAATCAATGGCGGCTCAAGACCAGTTAGCTTTTTCACTATGGCTTTTGTGAAACGATGGTCAATATATTTATCCTGCTCTTCGTCAACAAGCCTTTGTTGAAATGCAAGTGTTCGCCGATTGCTGGCTGCGCTAAAAAAATTATCCATATCAAATCCAATCGCCAGACCACCGCGTTTACCGGTTTTCATGTTTTCAATTGTTTTGGTACCAAAATTAAATATCCTTTCATAATCCTTGCGGTTCTGCAACGAATCCGATTGGTAGCTGTGCGAGATCACAGATATTGATTGCAGTGAATCTATAATGTCAACATCAATGCTCATATCAAACTGTAGGTTGGAACTAATTTCATTCACTGCAAACTTTGCAGTGGTCTTGCCGAGGTAAGAAAAATAAATCGAATCTGTTGAAGCAAGTCTGATACTATATCTGCCCAATGAGTCAGTGAGTGTTCCGATTCCTGAGTTTCCCAAAACGCTCACTGCTTGCACAGGATGCAATTGAGAGCGATCATAAACCGTTCCTTTTATTATCACTTGCGCATGTAGCAACGAATAATTGCAGCACATTAATAATATTATGAGTAACGTCTTTTGCAAAAGCTTTGGCAGTTTATAAATTTGTAAACTAAATCACTATTAATGTTTAAAGAAATAAGGCAACGAGATTAACAATTCATTTTCAAAAAACGTCATCATATATTTACTTTTGTAATGCCAATGATTTTCTTTTTCTAAAATTTGATAGTATATTAAAGGAATAAACAATAAAGCTCATGATGGAAAAAATGAAGTATAGAATTTTGATACCAGTCGTTCTGCTATTTGTGTTTGCATGTAACAATAACGATATGCAAAGAACTACTGATGCCGCGAAGGATTCAACCGCCGCTACAGGGAGCGGAACCGGAGGCGTTGGTTCAAGTAAACAAACTGACACAAGTGCAATAGCAAACATTTCAAAAAAGATTGAATCTATAAAAGATAGTCCGATAGTAAAGAAGATCGATAACGTGGTTCAGAAGGCAGATGAAAAAACAAAAGCGGTTATAAAAGACGTTGCAAGCACAAGTAAAAAAGTAGTACGTAAAATGGACAGCACCATCGCTGCAAAAAAAGATGAATTGACCGCAGCAAAAAAAGAAAACACAGCAACAACAGATGAAAAATTGTTGCCTGCTTCAGTTGCAGACAACACTAAAGCATTTGCACCTAAGTATGGCCTTATTCCAAGAGATGCAACTGAGAATAATATCACATCTTTTAAAAATGCATTCCCCGATAAACAAACATTGGTTAAAATAAATTTTGATGCAGAACCAGATGCAGAAATGGAAGCAACAAAAGTGCTGATCATAAAAGCGATGAAGAAGGCAGGCTACACAAATGTGAGCGATAAATCAACAATATATCACCCAACGAGAATGCCAAAAGATATTCATTATGAATTGCAGCGTGATGGCTCGGTGATTATTTGGCTTCAACCAGCAACTGCACAATAATTTTCGGTTGTGCATGGCTGGTAATTAAGAAATTTGAGTAGCAAATATTTTTCTCACGTTATGTGATTTTCATTTCACACAACTCAAACATCACCGATCTAAAATCATACATCTTAAATATTTCCACGTTTCATTTCTTTCACTGCATAATCGCAAGCTCTTGCAGTAAGTGCCATATATGTCAAGGAAGGATTCTGACATGCAGAAGAAACCATGGATGAACCATCTGTAATAAACACATTTTTCACTTCGTGCATTTGATTGAAACTATTCAGCACAGAAGTTTTTGGATCTCTACCCATTCGTGCAGTGCCCATTTCATGATTTGCATTGCCGGGGAAAGACATGTTGTTCGTGATATGGATATTTTTAAATCCCGCAGTGTCTAAAATTTCTTTTGCAGCAGTGCCCATATCAGCATTCATCTTCTTTTCATTCTCTTTAAACTCACAATCCACTGCAACGATCGATCTTCCCCACTTATCTTTCTTATCATGATTTACAGTAACGCGATTGTCCTGATATGGAAGGCATTCGCCAAAACTATAGAGACTCATTTTCCATGGACCAGGCACGCTAAGACTTTCTTTCAATGCTTCGCCAATTTCACTGTCATTATCTTGCCTTACTCTATATGCACTTGCACCAAAATGGTAGCCTCTTAAAAAATCCGCATCTTTCTTTTTCACATTCCTAAAGCGAGGAATAAAAAGTGGAGTGGGCCTGCGGCCAAAATAATAACTGTCTTTAAATCCATCAACATCAGCAACCGCAGTGAAACCTTTGTGATGATCCATCAAGTTGCGGCCAACCTGATCGCTGCCGTTGCCAAGTCCATTTGGAAAACGGGATGAAGTGGAATTCAATAGAATAAACGCAGTCGCAACCGTTGCAGCATTTAAAAAAATAACGTTGGAAAAAAATTCGATGGTTTGCATTGTTTGCATATCGATGATTTCAATGCCTGTTGCTTTTTGTTTTTGTTCATCATACAAAACTTTATTCACCAATGAATGAGGCCTCACTGTTAAATTGCCTGTGGCATAAGCTGCAGGCATCGTGCTTGCATTGGTGCTGAAATATGCACCATACGGACAGCCGCGGTGACAAAGATCTCTCGCCTGGCATTGCCCCCGTCCCTGAACTGGTTTTGTGAGATTGGCGCTGCGGCCCATGATCAGTTTGTAATCTGTGCTTGATTCGAGTTTTTGTTTTAAAAATTTTTCAACAGCATTCATCTGAAACGCTGGTTGAAAAATACCATCGGGTAAATGAGGAATGCCATCAGCATTTCCGCTCACGCCGATAAATTGTTCCACATAATCATACCATGGAGCAAGATCTTTATACCTGATGGGCCAGTCGATAGCAATACCATCTTTCAGGTTGGCTTCAAAATCAAGATCACTATAGCGATAGCAAGCTCTTGACCATAATAATGATCGTCCGCCAACAATATCTCCTCGTATCCAATCGAAACGTTTTGTTTCTTGATAAGGATTATCCTGATCATTGATATAAAAATGCTGATTGTCTTCTTTAAAAGACCAATGCCGGCTCTGTACAAATTTTTTCTTTTTATCTTCTTTTGAAAGATGAAGTCGATCTTTAAAATCCCACGGGTTTTTTGTTGATGTCGGATAATTTGGGTGAACCACATTTTCTCCACGTTCCAACAAAAGAACTTTTAATCCTTTTTCACAAAGCTCTTTGGCAGCCCATCCACCGGTAATGCCTGAGCCAACAATAATGGCAGCGTAAGTATTTTGCTTTGTTGCTTTGTTATTAATAAGAAGAGAATCGCCGGGCATAGTATGTATTATTTTTTCAGATTCTTGTTGATGGTTGATTGCTCATGGATCTTAGTTCATGGTTGATAGTTCATGGTTCATAGCACTGATCGATATTTGATCATTCACAACTCACTACTCACCACTCACAACTGACCACATACCACTTACCACTCCTTCTCACATCTTGCTCCAATGTTCCTTCATCGCTTTGCTATAATCTGCAATGGCGAGATCAGATGCAGCAATTTCGGGGTGCCACATCTTTTCCCATTCAAAACTATAATAACCTTTATAGCCTCCTTTTGCCAAAGTGTCTATCGCTTCAAAAATAGGAACATCACCCTGTCCTAAAAAAACATAATTCACTTTTCCATCTGCAAGCTTTGCATCTTTAATGTGTGTGTGCTTAATATATTTTTTCAATCGCTTATAAACATCTGCCACTGGTTCTTTCGTAATGCTCCACATGTTCACCACATCCCAAATCATTCCTACGTGTTCGTGTTCGGCTGACTTCATCACTTTTTCTAAATCATCAATATGAACAAGATCTCCATGCGATTCGATCACAACTGTTACGTTAGATCCTTTTGCATGATCTGCCAATTCAAGCAATCCTTTTATTATCAGATCCATCACGGCATCTTTTCCTTGATCCTTGGGAATAATGTTTGGGAACACTCTCACGAAAGGACATTTCAGTTGCTGCGCTAAATCAATAAATCGTTTTCCTTCATCTAAATTCTTTTTTCTTTCATCTCCTTCGGGAAAATGCATGGTGGCTGATGATCCGAGATCAACAAATTTTAAATTCTTATCATCCATCATCTTCATTGTCGCGGCAATGTTTTGTGGATTGCTGAATTCGTTGCATAAAGAAAGATCAAGCTGTCGTTTTATGCCGCGAATTTCAATCCCGTTGTAATCGTGTTGTGCAGCAAAATCTACAATCGCGCTAAATTCCCAATCGGGGCAGCCTAGCGTAGAAAAAGATAAGAGCAGATTACTTTTTATAAATTTTAATGGAGCAGGCAGAAATGCTGATGACATTAGGATTGCTGATGATTGCAAAAAACTTCTCCTTGATTGTTTCATGATTTAAAATTTATTTCATTCAGGAAACAAGTTAATAAATTGTGTTGAAGGTTTGCATGAACAAAATGTTCTGTGTTCGATTTCAGTCTGAAAAAAACATTTTGAAAGCATCGTGCATATAAAACAACTTCGGTTCGTGAGAACCACGAACCGAAGCAATAAATATTCTAATAAAGAAACAAGAAAGAGGGCTAGGGACTATTATTATTTCATTTTTATAAATTGAACTACTGAACTATTAGCACCGTTGTTTGCTTTTATGATATAAGTTCCTACAGAAAATCCCGCGAGGTTCAATGTTTCTGTTTGTCCTGCATTGCTGCTGATGAAAGACTTTACAAGACTGCCATTCAGATTATAAATACTGTAGCTCACTTGGCAGTTCTGCCAGCTTTGAGGGATGGTGATGTTTATTGAGCTTGTTGCTGGGTTTGGGTAAACAATCATTTTTGAATCTTGCAGATCATTCGCAACCCTTACAACAACAATGTCCGAATATTTTGAATGCCCATCAATATCGATCATGTTCAGCCTATAGTAAATCATTTTTGTGTTAAGGCTGCTGATATCGTCATTAACGCTGTAAAATCTATCTGAATTGCTGTTGCCTTCCTGCGAA
>CAIYPC010000672.1 GCA_903927975.1 uncultured Bacteroidota bacterium
TAGTCATTGTTTTCCAATTGTAATCGGAAGAATTACTTGTAATTATTAAAAATTGTTTAGTTTAGTTATTTTCTCAAGTTATTTTGATGAAAAATTTTAGACAATTCTCTCAATTGTGTTTGTACATATTCGTTCTGCGTTCCTTTTTCGCGGATAGCCAATGGTTCACCACAACAAAAAATCGGGGTGATATTATTATCCAAACAAAGAACTATTTTCTCGGCAAGCATCTGATTGCTCTCATTAAAATATTCCCTTCTTTCGCTATGTCCAATCACGCAATATTTAATGCCGAGAGAATGCAGCATTTCTGCAGATATTTCCCCTGTATATGCTCCTGATTTTTTGTTATAGCAATTTTGGGCAGAGGCAAAATAATTTGTTGCTGCCGCAAGTTTGTGCTGAGCGATTGTTAAGTATGGAGAAGGCACTGCAAAAACTGCTTGCTGGTTATCTTTCAAATGAATTCCTGCATTAAAAATATCATCTAATAATTGTTCACCTTGTTGAAGCGTCAGATTCATTTTCCAGTTTGCCGCAGCTATTTGATTTCGCATTGATTTTTGTTTTAAAATTTTTCAAAAATATGTTTCAAAGTTTGTATTTCAATATCAGAGAGCGTTTCATTTTTCAATTTTTTCCAGTTGGCAATATCACTTAATCCCTTTTCTAATTCATATTCTGTGGAATTATTAAATCCCCATGAAAAACTCTGTATATATTTTGGTGTAAGCCCTTCACCAAAAACGTTACAGCAAACGCCAACAACAGTTCCCGTATTAAATGAAGTATTAATTGCGCTTCGCGAATAATCGCCCATTAATAACCCACATTTTTTCCCAGCGCTCATAAATTGATTTGATGGAGCATGCCACACTTTCACATCCGAAGCCGTGTTTTTAATATTGGAATTAGAAGTGCCTGCGCCCAAATTACACCACGCTCCTATCACTGAATCTCCGATATAGCCATCATGGGCTTTATTGGAACAATCAAAGAAAACTGAATTTTTTATTTCGCCACCGACAACGCATTTTTTCCCGATTGAAGTGGCACCATAAATTTTTGCGCCCATCTTAACGACACTTTCTTCACCCAAAAAAAATGGGCCGCGAATCATACTGCCTTCCATTATCTCAGCATTTTTAGAAATATAAATTGGACCGGTTGATGCGTTTAATATAGCATGGTCAATTTTTACTCCTTCTTCAATAAAAATATTTTCAGGAGAAATAACACTATTGGTTAATGAAAGAGGTTGGCTCTTTTTATCTTTTGTGAGCAAACTGAAATCACTTCGTATAGCCATATCCGTTAGCAGGAATATTTGCCACGGATATTCAAGTTTTTGGGCATTGATGAAATCAGGATTGCCTTCTTTTACTAATTGAATTAATTTTTCTGATGGGATAATATTAGCAGGGATGGCTTGCTCGTTGCCGATTTCAATTTCTGCTCCTGAAAGATGTTTCCATTTTTCGCGAAGCGTTAGAATCCCGATTCTTATATCAAGAATAGATCGGGTGAGCGTAAA
>CAIYPC010000673.1 GCA_903927975.1 uncultured Bacteroidota bacterium
GAAACGGTAACATTTGGAGGAGTAAAAGTTTCAGCTCAGCAAGTTGAATTTAATTTCAAAAAGGAATCAGTCAATATTGATTTTTTGGTTCTAAATATCGCTTCATACAGAACATATTTTTATATCCATTCTGAGGCAGATAATGAAGTTGGAATCAGAATTAATTTTTTAGAAGAATGGAATAGCATCTTGCTATATTCGCTTATTAAAAATCTTTTAGGAAAATAATTTTATGAAAAAAATATTCTTCGCGGTTCTTCTCTCAAGTATTTCTATCAGTTCTTTTTCTCAAAAAAACTATCAGCCTTCTCCTGAAAATATTCAGGCACGCAAATGGTTTGATAGCGTGCGTTTTGGCATGTTCATTCATTGGGGTGCATTCAGCGTTCCCGGCGATGGCGAATGGGTGATGAACAACAGGAACATTCATGTGAATGAATATAAACGCCTGCTCAATATTTTTAATCCGGTTGATTTTGATGCACAGAAATGGGTGAGCACTGCAAAAAATGCGGGCATGCAATATATTACTTTGATCACCCGTCATCACGATGGCTTTAGTGATTTTGACACCAAGCAATCTGATTGGAAAATAACAAATACGCATTGGGGAAAAGATGCTGTGAAACTGATGGCCGATGAATGCCTCAAACAGGGAATAAAACTTTTCGTTTATTACTCACTGTTAGATTGGTATCGCGAAGATTATCCGCATGAAACAGGAAAGACTGGACAGGATAACGGCAGGGGCAACAATGGAAATTATGCCAGCTATTTGCAGTTCATGAAAAACCAGTTGACGGAGCTACTTACCAATTATGGAGAAATTGCAGGTGTATGGTTCGATGGTTATTGGGATCAAACTGCGCCTGAAGGTGCTGCGGATAGAACTTCACGCATTGACTGGAAGCTTGATGAAATTTATGGGCTTATTCATAAACTGCAGCCACAATGCATGATTGGCAACAATCATCACATGACGCCTTTTCCGGGAGAAGATTTTCAAATGTTCGAACAGGATTTGCCGGGCGAAAACAAATCGGGTCTCAGCTTTCAGGAAACATCAACAAAAATGCCTTTGGAATCTTGTATCACCATGAATGGATCATGGGGTTTCAATATCGCCGACAGAAAATATAAATCGAATAAAGAATTAATTCAGTTGTTGGTGAAGAGTGCAGCACTTGGCACCAATCTTTTGTTGAACATCGGGCCGATGCCTAACGGTGTAATACAACCGGAGTTTGTTGATGGTCTGAACGCGATGGGAGCGTGGACGAAAATTTATGGAGAAACAATTTATGGATCGCATGCAGGTTTTATGAAACCGCAGGATTGGGGCGCAATCACAGAAAAAGGGAACAAGATCTATCTGCATCTTTTCAAAACTGATGGAGATAAATTTTTTATCAAACTGCCGTATAAAATAAAATCAGTGGTTCAGTTTGCAAACAGAAAACCATTGAAATATCAAAAGCTACAAGATGATTATGTGATGATAGATTTGAAAGATGTGGAGAAAAATGATATTGATGAGGTGGTTGAGGTGGAGACTATCAAATAGCCTTTGAACTCAAGTTCAATAATACGCTCGTTATATGAAATGCTTGCCTTGCAAATGATACCAAATTAAATTTATTGATGACAGAATAGTTCTATATAAATATTTGCTACTGTATGGTATCTCAATCAGCTATATCTTTCTTTTTTCTGGTTGTGGTTTTTTATTCTTGTAACGGGACCGCAGAACATAAGTTACAGATGCTAAATTCTGCTTCGGCAAAAACAATTAATAAGGACAGTCTGCAAAATAAGCTTAATCATAATCTCCATTTTATTGCAGACAGTTTATTAAATAATAAAAGCTTTTTGTTGCAAAAGTATATTGCGAAATATCCAAATGACACATGCGGAATCATCGCTTATGAAGATAGTATTTTGAAATTGAATTTTGACGGCGTAAGAAATATCGGCGATATCAATGGTGATAAAATCCTGGACTCAGTTTTTGTTGTTCCGCCATTCAATTACTGTGACGATGGAGAATCTTATTTATTTTTAGATACTTTGTTGCCAAGGCTTCATACCGATTCTTATTGTTGCCATCCAAATGATATATTTTCCGTAGGCGACATTGACGAAGATGGAGTTTCTGAAATTGGGGAATACCATTCAAGTTGCGTAAGTTGATACAAATCCCTAATCATTTATTCTTTGAAAAATAATGAGTGGAAAGAGATTGGGCATTGCGTATATGATTTGTTTTATATGCAAATTGGTAAGCCTTACAGTTATTTCATTAGAAAATCGAGTAAAGGGAAATTTGAGATGCTCGAAATAACTGATTTAACTAAGGACAAAACAAAAATTGGTAAACGAAATTGGATAAAATTCTCAATGTGATGGAGAATTGTAGCCGAACATTGTATTCTCACTATATCGACAGACAGATTAATAAATTGATTTTTCTCAGCAGTGATTGTCGGTCAGCTTTTTTCATCTCGCATTAGCAAGAAGTTCAAAACTACAATGCGAAACTTTAAATATATGGGAAGGTTTTAATGAATCGCCTTCAGCACAGTATTGAACAGCAGTAAGAAGCTGTAAACGAAGCCGATAAGAACACAGCCTAAAACGGTGAGCTTGAGAAATACTTTGCGCGAAGAGCTGAATTTGAGTTCGGTGTTGGTTTTCATAAAGAGCCTATTGGGTTTATTATTACGGGTTATTAAATGCAAAATACACTATAGTATATTTACCTACAACGGAAAAACATCGAGTATTATTGCGCGATTTTGCGTCTTCATTTTTTCACCATTTCTTGAAATGTCCCTTGGCAAAAACCCATTCTGGGGTATAAATTGTATCGCTATTCAGTTCAAACCAAGGACTTAAATTTTTATTTGCAGGGTTAATTACGATATGAATGTCCTGAGCTGGCATATAACTCTGTGCTAACAAAAAAATCTTCTTGCCAAATTTGTTCACTGCCATGTCAACAACAATCATTGCATGACCAGGAGAACCGCCTTGAATAAGTACATCGCCCGGTTCAACATCATTTATTTTGTCAATTGATTTTAGCTGTTTTTCCAAAGACAAAGTGCCGCATTTCGCAAACACGTTATCTAAATAATTATCAAAATGTTTTCTGTCTGTCGAAGCATTCAATTTATATTGATGATGATTATTATCACTAAAACTTATTTCGCTAAATCTTTTTTGTGAGTATAGATATTCTGCCCTCAATCTCATCACAGCATCGGCACATTGTTGCAGATCTTTATTGCCAACAGAAATATCAATAACAGCAAATTGTGCTGATTGATTTCTTTTTGGAATACCATTATATAGGTAAACAGTTTTGTTTTTCTTCAATGACAAGTTTCTTAGCCATTCTGTAAAAGAATTTTTATCAACTGTGGTTCTTGAATATCCATCTGGTAATGGAATATTGATGATTGAAGGATATGGATTCGTTTGTGCGTGTGCCGACTGAAAAGAAAAGAAAATAAAAGACAAAATAA
>CAIYPC010000674.1 GCA_903927975.1 uncultured Bacteroidota bacterium
TGGGGTATTATCTTTTTCAGGAATTTTTGTTGCATCAGGTTTTGTAACGAGCGGCTTTTTCACAACAGGAGCTTCTTCTTTGTCATTATCATTTGTCTCCACATCTTTCAATGCTTCTTTTACAACTGCTGTGGCTTTTGGTGGCGTATATTTTTGCTGATCTTGTGCAGATGGTTTGCCCGGCAAATATGCCTGATTGGTGCCGAGACCTTTATCGCTGTTGCCGAGGTTCACTTCCATTCCTTCTTCTTCGGGAAGTGGCGGTGGTGCGGGCAATGTCCATGAAATAAATAAAAGCAGCAACACCAACGCAGTGCAAATTGCAAGCGTGTAGGCAAATGCCTTCATATTTTTCTGAGACTCGAAATGATCAATCGTATATGCCATAGCTGCCATACAAAAATATTGATTGTTGCTGAAACGATGCAAATTACCTGCTAATTGTAGAAAAAGGGTTGAGGAAATGTTAAGTTTTGAGCGGTGAGCTATTAGCTGAGAGCTTCGAGCAATTGTCTGGCTGCGATTTTTGTATTTGCTCACAGCTCATAGCTACAAGCTCAAAGCTTCCTCACCCAATCCTATGATAAATAAAATCCGGCATCCATTTCATCACTTTTGCAACGATGCGCCAGCGGCGTGTTACATACACCCGCCATTTCTTTTTTTCAATGGCATTATAAATTTGTTGTGCTGCTTTTTCAGGCGGGGCAACCCAAAACCTCGCATTGCCCTTGGCCATTTTCGTGTCAACAAATCCCGGCTGTATATCTGTTACATAAACTCCCGCATTCATCTTTTTTGCTTTCATGTGAAGCCCTTCAAAATAAACGCTCTGAAAAGCTTTGCTCGCGCTATATGCAGGTGCAAAACTATTTCCACGGATCGAAGCAAGAGAAGAAGTTGTTGCTAATTGTCCGTGACCTTGTTGCACAAAATAATTGAACGCAAAATTTACAATCTCCAAAAAACCGTTGACGTTGGTATCAACCGTTATGCGATCTACTTCGAGATCAAGTTTCTCACTCACATCACCAAAACCAGAATTATAGATAAGCAGATCAAGTCCTTCTAATTTTTCTATTAATGATTCTACATGAGAAATGCGATCACTGCTCATTACATCAAAGCATTCTGTGATAACCTGGTTGGGATATTCGAGCTGAAGTGTGTATAATAAATCTTGTCTGCGACCAGTAGCACCAACAAGCCAACCGGCATTTGCATATAATTTAGCAAGCTCCCTTCCAATGCCGGAAGTGGCACCCACGATAATGATTTTTTTCATCTAAGCAGGTTTCAGATAAGCAAATTAATTTATGAGTTTCGCAATTTCATATTAGCAATTATTAGTCCAATTATTACCAACACTGCACTTAGGATATGTATCACCGTTATCTTTTCCCCGAGTAAAACCACAGCTTCAATGCTTGCAAAAATGGGGATCAAATTTCCAAACAAAGCTGTTCGTGCTGTGCCAAGCCTTGCAATAGCCTCGTTCCAGCAGAGATAGCAAATAACAGCATTACCAAGCCCTAAATAAATAACAGTCCAAAACAAATTCATGTTCCAATTAATTGGCTCCGAATAATGTTGTTCTATTAGGAAGAATGGAAATAGTAAGACAGTTCCGAGCGTGAAAATGACAGTGACGAAAACCAGTGGTGAAATACCTGTCGGCTTTTTTTTCACAAGTACATTATAAATGGCAAAGAAAAATGCGCCGAGCAAAACCCACACATCGCCAATAGAAAAATGCAGCGCAATAATGTGCCTAAAATTTCCTTGTCCCATTAAATATAAAATCCCGAAAATACAGAGCAGCAAACCCAGCACGCGAAGCCATGTTATTTTTTCCTTTAAAAAAATTCTTGCCAATATAACAGCCATGATGGGAGAGGAGGTTGTGCCAATCAATGCAAGATTAATTGCGGATGAGTAATGTCCCGCAACATACACGCATGTATTGAACAATGTGATGCCCGTTAATGCAGCAAAAAATAAATACAGTTTATTATCAAGCAATATCTTTTTTTCAATAATGATTTTTTTAAACCCGAAAGGAAGAATGATAATCGTTGCGCAGAGCCAGCGATAAAATGCAAGACCAATTGGTGGCACGAGCTTGTGCGCTGATCTTGCAACAACAAAATTGCCAGACCAGATAAGCGTAGTCAATACGGCAAGAGAAATCCCAATATAAATTGCTCTTTGGGGTTTTGGGTTCATGCAAGGAAGATAATGAAGAAAGGTGAATTGTGAATGGTCAATGGTGAATGATTAAATATTTTTCATTCATGTAAAATTTAAGATTGAATATTTTTCTTCTACCACCAAATCCCAGTTCAGATAAACTAATGCGCAAACTGTGTAAAAGGCATCTGACGGCTTGGGTCATGATGACGATTTATTATACAGCTACAGCCGTCTGATGCCTCGATGAAGACGCTCGTTCAATGCGCAAAGTCCATTTCAAAATTTCCTTTGATGCGCTCTATTGGAGGATTGAAATACCCAAATTTTAATTTCGGGAATTCTTCATGAATTAATTCCATCAATTGCTTCACTCCTAAAAATTCTCCCGTTTCCGTAACGCCGATTTTTCCTAAATACCAATCGGGATCGATATTGAAATTGCGCCATTGGATCATCGTGAGATCCGTTTCGATTATCAGCTTTCTCAATGCTTCATATTCTTCCACGCTATCTGTCATTCCCGGAAAAACAAAATAATTGATGGAAGCCCAGCCACCATAACTTCTTACCACTTTCAGGCTTTCAACAATATCTTCAAACTGATAATTGTTCGGTCGATAATAAGCTTCGTAAATATTTTTTCTTGCAGAGTTGGTGCTAACGCGGATGCTGTCCAAACCTGCGTCGCACAAAGCTTTCACAGCTTCAGGTTTTGATCCGTTTGTGTTGATGTTGATGCTTCCTCGATCGGTATGTTTGCGCATTTCAGTAATCGAGGCACGAATCGTCTCCCACATTAATAAAGGCTCCCCTTCGCAGCCCTGACCGAAACTTACAATTGGATATGGAGCAGTTTGCAAATGAGGAACCGTGAACTCAACTATCTCTTCTGGACTTGGCTTGAATGTTAAACGATCTTGTGTTGATGGAATGGATTCTTCTTGTGGTTGAAATGAAATGCATCCAATACAATTTGCGTTACATGCTGGCGATGAAGGCACAGGACATTCCCATCTGCTCAAAGAAAAATTTCTTGCAGCAGGACAGTTATAGGTCATGCAGCAATTTTCCATCAGATGTTTTACCAAACGGTTGTGCGGATAAGATTGTAATAGATATTCCGCACCGGTTTTTATTTTGTCATTATCATATCCTTCAGATTCCTGTCTAACATCCTGCTCAATGCGAACGGCGGGAACATAAAATTTATTATCATGCCAACCTGCAGCGGTATAACAAAATAAGGGAAGAGTAGGAGCCTCCTTTTCTGTTTCATACGCCGCAAGATATAAGCCAGTGTGAGCAGGCGGAATAAATCCAGCAACAGCAAAACCTTTATCGCAAAGTCTCATTTCTCCGGTCTTCACGTCAATGCCTATCCCACGCCGCCCGGGCAATTCATATAAGGATCCACCATCAGGTAATTCAATCCAATCTTCAGATGGAACAGGCAAAGCGTCCCAACCACTTCTTCCTGTAACATAAAGAGAAGTGTCTTCAAAAATATTTCCTTTTCCGTCGGAGTAGAGAATGTATGGAGAATGCATGTTTCGTTGTTTGTTGTTCGATGGTCGTTGTCCGACTCTATCGCATATTATATTTTATTTTGAAACTGACTTTTATCGCCGACCATCGACCAACTGCCATCAACCATCCTTTTCCTGACGTAATTATTAAATTCATCTTCATCGGCATCGGGTTCATCATCATCCAACGTTTCTTTTTGAAACAATTTGTTGTTCTTGAAATCAAGCGTTAATAATCCATCTTTCAAAATAACATTATTCAGATCGTTCCAATCAATTCTTTTTCTTACTAAAGTATTAATGACAATTTCTTCATTCGTAAACCCAACTTCCAAAGGATGCTTTGCCTGATATTCTAAAAATGTCAGTGCAAAAAGAGCGATTGAAACCCATTGCATAAAGGGCATCCCAATCCATGCAACCCCTGCCATAAAAAGCAAATATTTATAGCGGGGAGATTTATCTTTCTTTATAAAAAAAATATTGTAGATGATACCTGCAGTAATTACAATTGAAATAAGGCTGAGTGGATAATTAATTTGGCGAGCTTTGATTTGTTCAAACAGAAATCCTACTATAGACAATACACATAGTAATATGCTGATGAGATCTATTTGTCGATCACTGTTTTTCTTGAGCACAACTACATAATCATACTTCATCCACAAAAAATTTCTGCAAAATTAA
>CAIYPC010000675.1 GCA_903927975.1 uncultured Bacteroidota bacterium
GCCTTCTGCATTTGACAATTTCAAAACATTATTAAACACAAATTTTCAACCAGCAGATACAGCGACAATGTCTGCATTAAGAAAAACTTTTTTGGATGATTATATTAATGAAAAAGTTGGTCAGGCAACAGTTGTGACATTGGTAAAAGTTGCACCAGAAAATAAACAAATCGTTTTCAAAAATTTTGATGCTGATTCGACCACCACCGTTCTTGACAAACAATACCTCACTACTAAATTTGTAGAAATCATCAATAATGATTTCACAAGCATTGCATTGATGTCATCTGTTCTCGTGTTCTTTGTTTTATTATTGACGTATGGTCGCATTGAATTAACGCTGATTTCATTCATTCCAATGTTCATCACATTCATTTGGATATTGGGCATCATGGGAATTTTTGGGATGCAATTCAACATCATCAATATTATTATCTCCGCATTTATCTTTGGCTTGGGTGATGATTACAGTCTCTTCATTATGGATGGGCTTTTGCAGGAATATAAAACTGGCAAAAAAAATCTTTCATCTTACAAATCATCCATCTTTCTTTCCGCCATCACAACTGTCGCGGGTTTGGGCGTGCTGATATTCGCCAAGCATCCAGCACTGAGATCAAT
Source organism: uncultured Bacteroidota bacterium (assembly GCA_903927975.1). Classification (GTDB taxonomy): domain Bacteria; phylum Bacteroidota; class Bacteroidia; order Chitinophagales; family Chitinophagaceae; genus Puia. The sequence continues at coordinate 622 of CAIYPC010000675.1, forward strand.
TGCCATCATTTCGATTGTGGGCATTATATGCGTTGTTATCATGTCGCAGATATTAATACCCTTTCTTTTTAATATGCTGCTAAGGAACAGGGTTCAAAAAAATAAATTTCCTTGGACATTATCTGGTTTTCTTAAATCAATATTCGCGTTTGGCTATTTCATTTTCGGCACTATCATTTTAACAGTGTTGGGTATCCTGTTTATCAAATTGAATCCTTTCGGTAAAGAAAAAGGGAAATATGTTTATCATCTTTTCATTTCAAAATATTGCCGTTCGCTCATGTACATCATAGCGAATGTGAAGAAAACGATCATCAACCCACAGCATGAAAATTTCTCTACGCCTGCTGTTATTATTTGTAATCATCAATCAGAGCTCGACATATTATGTACGGCGATGCTTCATCCAAAGTTAATTTTGTTCACCAATCAACGTGTGTGGAATGCCTCAGTCTCTGGCTTTTTGGTTCGTATGGCAGATTATTATCCGGTGATTTATGGTGCTGATAGCAGCATAGATTTAGTTGCAGACAGAGTGAAACATGGCTATTCTGTTGTCGTCTTTCCGGAAGGCACAAGATCAGTTGATGGCAACATGAAACGTTTTCATAAGGGCGCATTTTATCTGGCAGAAAAATTAAACCTTGATATTTTACCATTGATTATTCATGGCACGAACTATACACTTTCAAAAAAAGATACCTTATTAAAAGATGGAAAAGTGACACTTAAATTTTTGCCAAGAATAAAACCCGAAGACAAAACTTTTGGAATTGGATATACAGAAAGAACAAAATTGATTGGCAGATATTTTCGCGGTGAATTTGCAAAATTGCGCGGAGAATTAGAGCAGCCTTCTTATTTCAGGGAGAAGCTTATCTACAATTATATTTATAAAGGACCCGTGCTTGAATGGTACATGAAAATAAAAACAAGACTTGAAAAAAATTATCAACTCTTTCATCATTTGTTGCCTAAACAAGGCAAGATTTTAGACGGAGGATGTGGCTATGGTTTCATGAGTTATATGCTTCAATTTGCGGCTACTGAGAGAGAAATTACGGGCATTGATTATGATGAAGAAAAAATCGAAACAGCTAATCATTGCTTCAGCAAAAATGATAAAATAAATTTCATTCACGCTGACATCGCAAAATTCAATTTTGAAAAATATGATGGCATTGTTTTAGCAGACATGTTGCATTATTTGCAACCTGTAGAACAAAAACAAGCAATAGAAAATTGCATGGAAAGCCTGAATGAAAACGGCGTTCTTATTATCAGAGATGGTAATAGCGAAATGGCTGAAAAACATAAAGGCACAAAGCTGACCGAATTTTTCTCAACCAAATTTTTTGGATTCAATAAAACAACTCAAAATGGCTTATCATTTCTTTCTGCGAGTTTTGTTCGTGAAATTGCCAACGAACATAAAATGGAATGCAATGTTATTGACGAGACAAAATATACTTCCAACATTATTTTTGTGATCAAAAAAAAAACAGCGTCTGTTCATGCAGCAGTATGACACCATAATAATTGGCAGTGGCATTGGCGGATTGGTCTGCGGCAACATCCTGAGCATGGAAGGAATGAAAGTTTGTGTGCTTGAAAAAAACAAACAGATTGGTGGTTGTCTTCAAACTTTTGTTCGTGATAAAGTAATTTTTGATTCAGGTGTTCATTATCTCGGCGGATTGGACAAAGGACAAAATCTATATCAAATTTTCAAGTATCTCGGCTTAATCGAAAAACTGAAGCTCGAGAAAATGGATGAAGATGCTTTTGATAAAATCATTATTGATAATGATGCGAAAGAATATCCTTTCGCTCAGGGCTATGAGAATTTCATCAATAAACTATCCGATGATTTTCCTGAAGAAAAAAATGCAATCATAAAATATTGTGAAGCCATTCAATCTATCTGCAAAAAATTCCCGTTATATAATTTAAGAAGCGGCGGCGAATACAGCGAGAAAAAAGATGTGCTTGAAATTGACACAAAAACATTTATCGAATCGCTTACATCAAACAAAAAAATGCAGGCTGTACTTGCTGGCAATAATATTTTATATGCAGGTCAACCGACAAAGACACCTTTTTATATTCATGCGCTGATATTGAACAGTTATATTGAAAGCTCTTGGAAATGCATTGATGGCGGATCACAGATTGCGAAAATTCTTGCACAAAATATTCGTAAGCATGGCGGCGCAGTGCTTTGCAATAAGGAAGTAAAAAAAATCGTTGAAGAAAATGGAAAAGTGAGTTTTGTTGAAACTAATGATGGTTCAAGATTCAGCGCTACAAATTATATTTCCAATATGCATCCAGAGAAAGCAATTGAAATTTTAGAGACGAGTTTGATAA
>CAIYPC010000676.1 GCA_903927975.1 uncultured Bacteroidota bacterium
TAATATTAGCTGCTTTAGTTATCGAAAATCAGCATTCAGAAACGTTTACAAAAAAGAATACTCTTATCGATCTATTTTTAATATACAAATCTGATAAAACATTTCCGTGGTAAAAGATTTTCTAACCCGCAACTTCCACGGACTCTCAGAAAAGTTGCGATAGAAGTTTTCTCATGTGATTCGCAGGTGGTTTCTACTACCTGCTTTTTTTATTTTCATCATACCATAAATAGGGCAACTAATTATCTCGACATTTTTTTTGAATGAAATTTCAATTTTACAAAACCTCATTCCATTCATTCTTCTAAACTATACAAAAATTAATACTCAACGTTTTATTTCAGTTTGCTAATCACCTGCTTGAGTATCTATAATTCCCGATTCGGTTATATACAGTAATTGAGCTGCATTAATTCGTCTATTTTTTTTGTCTGAATGCGATTGCTGAAGCCAGAAAACCACATACTGAAGTTGTGATAATCTGGTTTCAGTTTTCGTTTTTCGACTGAATCTGCTTCATTTTTAATTAAAACTACTTGTATGAGAAAAATGCTGCTTTATTTGTTATTGCTATCGGCACTGGCGTCTGAGTCAGTTGCACAAAACAATCAGGTATCAGGAAAGATAACTGATGACAAAGGCGCTCCCATCACTGGAGCGAGTGTTGTTGACAAGAAAACGAGAACAGGTGTATCGACCGGCATTGATGGAAATTTCGTCATTAATGTTGGTGCAGGAGGAACACTGATTGTTTCCTATGTTGGCTTTGAGAAAAAAGAAGTTGTTGTTGGAAGCTCGAAAGATCTTACAATTTCAATGAAGCCTTTGAACCAATCACTGAGTGAAGTGGTTGTTACTGCGCTTGGGATTAAGCGTGAAAAAAAAGCATTGGGCTATGCTGTATCAACGGTTGATAAAAAAGATCTGGAACTAAGACCTGAAGCAGATTTGGGAAGAATACTTGAAGGAAAAGCGCCAGGGCTGAACATCAATAGCACGAGCGGTCTTAGCGGAAGTGGAACAAATATTAATATCAGAGGCATCAGCACCATAACAGGAAATTCAACTCCGCTGTTTGTTGTTGATGGCGTTCCTTTCGATGGAAGCACCAACACGGCGAATGCAGCAACGGGCCAGGATTTTTTATATGGGCATCAAACCTCCAGCCGCTTTCTTGATCTCGACCCTAATAATATTGAAAACGTTAGCATATTAAAAGGATTGAGCGCGGTAACACTTTATGGTGAAGCAGGAAGGAACGGAGTAATTCTTATCACCACAAAAAATGGGGCTACGCAAAAAACCAGAAAGAAAACAGAGATCAGTGTTTCTCAATCGTACTTTGAAACAAAAGCTGTGTTGCCAGAATATAATACCAAATATGGTGGTGGTTTTGATCTTAGCACAGGCATCGCATTCTTTAGCAATTGGGGAGGTGCATTCACCAATCCACCACAAGTTGTTACACATCCTTACGACAGGCCAAGCGGCATTTATGCTGTGGACTTTCCTCAATTTCATAATGCGCCTTACGAATATAAATATTACAACAGCGTACCAAGATTTTTCAGAACCGGCACGACAAGCACCACGGCAGTAAATGCAGCAGGCAGCGCGGGCATTGTCAATTACAACATGAGCTACAGCTACACCGATGATCAAGGTTATGTTTCAGGAAATGGTTTAAATAAAAACACATTTGGTCTTGGCGGAACTGCAAAGCTTTCTAACAACTTCACTTTATCCGGCACGATCAATTTTGTATCCACCGATCAAAGTTCTCCGCCAACAAGCCAGAGCCAGGGGAACAATGCATCTTACACATCAATTTTTGGGAACGTGATGTACACTCCCACTGCAGTTGATTTAATAGGATTGCCGTGGGAATTTCCTTCAACTCATGGTTCAGTTTATTATCGCGGTGATAATGGAATACAAAACCCTATATGGACATTACATAATTCATTTACTCAAGACAAGGTAAATAGGGTGTTTGGGCAAATGCAGGCCAGATATGAGTTTATGAAGGGCCTGAGCATTGCTTATAAAATAGGCTATGATAATTATACCGAGTATCAATTGTATGCTCAGAATAAAGGGGGCGTGGGCACACTGAATGCAAATGATAATTTAGGCTACATGAGAACAAACACTGGTATCAGTACAATATGGGATCATACAATTCTCGTGAACTATGCACATAATATCTCTAATGATTTCAACTTAACAGTTGATGCAGGCTTCAATGCGAGAAGAGATCTTTATTCGCAGGAAGGATTGTTCAGCAGGCAGCAATTGGTATATGGTATTATGAACCAGGGCAACTTCGTGAACCACGATGTATATAGCGAAAGTGGTGCACCACTGAATTTTAGAAGTGAAACATTAGACCTTGGTGCGTTTGCTCTTGCTTCTCTTGGCTTTAGAGATTACGCATACTTAACTGTAGGTGGAAGAAATAGCTGGAAGTCTACCGTTGAGGATGCGAACAGAAGTATTTTTTATCCAAACACTAGCCTTTCATTCATCCCTACTTCAGCCATTGATGCTTTGAAAAATAATAAGATCATCAATTATTTAAAAGTAAGAGTTGGCTACTCAACAAGCGCAGGTTATCCTGGTGCTTATGCAACAAGACAAGCATACGCAAGTACTACAAAAGTTTTCATCAGCCCTGATGGAACTAATGTAAATACATTGACAATACCCGCACTGCTTCCAAACCCAGCGCTGAAACCGGAATTACAAAAAGAAACAGAAGCAGGCATTGAAGGCAAGTTCGTTAACAGCAGGATATCCCTCGACCTCACATTTTATAGAAGAGTATCCAGCGATCAGATACTTTTAAAATCTATTGATCCGGCGAGCGGATCATCAAGCGAACTCATTAATGCAGGAACTGTAACAAACAAAGGCATCGAGCTTCAATTAGGTTTTATTCCCGTTCAAACAAAAGATTGGAAATGGGAACTAACGGCGTTGTATACCCTAAATAAAAGCCTCGTATCTGATCTGCCCGCAGATTTGCCTTACATAAATATTTCAGGCTTTTCAAATTTAGGGACGATTGCTAAAAATGGATATCCACTCGGTGTTATATACGGCACCTATTTCGAGAGAGATCCAAAATCAGGAAAGAGAATAGTTGGTCCTGATGGCAATTACGTTGTAGCAAATGATCCAACCGTAATTGGCGATCCAACCCCGCTATATAAATTGACAGGCATTAGCACATTAACATATAAACAGTTTGCTTTTAGAATGCAGTGGGACTATACCCAAGGTGGTGAAATGCTGGCAGGAACAGCTGCCGCATTATTAGGGCGTGGGGTAACAAAGGACACAGAATTTGACAGAGCACAACCTTTGATATTGCCTGGTGTTCTTGAAAGTGGACAGCCAAATAATATTCAAATCTCTTCCACTCAGGCTTATTATGGAAATAGCATCACCAACGGGGCTGCATCAGAGTCTGCAATTTATGATGCAACATGCATCAGATTAAGAGAAGCGTCTTTATCTTATTCTGTTCCTACAAAATCATTGTCAAAGCTGCCTTTTGGTTCTGTATCAATAAGCGTTACGGGATCTAACCTTTGGTACTATGCTCCTAATTTTCCTAAGTATGTTCATTTCGATCCGGATGTTAATGGCCTTGGTGTTGGCAATGGCAGAGGCATTGAATTTCTTACAGGCCCATCTACGCGCCGCATTGGGGCAAGCATAAGAGTAACATTCTAAAATCTTAAAACAGTTTATTATGAACTATAAAAAAATTTTATTGGGAGCAGCGATATTCTTGGCTGTTACTTCCTGCAAAAAAACATTCGATGATCTGTTGAATGATCCTAACAACCCCACTCCCGCTGCTGCTGATGTAGATCTTTTCTTGAATCAAACACAATTAGGGTTCAATCTTTTTACATCAGGCAGTCCGGCAAACCTGGCATCAGGATATTATAGTGCATCAGATCTAGGAGCGCACATGAGCCGTCAGGAATTTCTGTTCTTTATTGGTGGCCCATTTTACAGAAGCGCCTATCAACCTCAAAGTTTTGATCCAGTTTGGGATTGGTCTTATTCTTCTGATGCAACTTATGGTGTTGGTGGTGTAATCAACACAGCCAATGCATTAATACCGTTAGCTGAAGAACAAAAAAGATATGTGAATGCAGGAATAGCAAGAGTGCTCGAAGCATATACTTACGGCACATTGGTAGATTTGTTTGGAGATGTTCCTTTTACTGAGGCAAGTGAGGGCGCAGCAAATCCAAACCCAAAAACAGATCCGGGCGCAACAATTTATGCGGCTGTCCAGTCAATGCTTGATAGTGCAATCGCCGATTTTCAAAAACCCGGATTGTCTGCGGGCCCAGCGAATGATCTGTTTTATGGAGGCGACACTTCTAAATGGATCCCCCTCGCAAAAACATTGAAATTGAAGTTTTATATGCAGACAAGGCTTGTGGATAATACTGTTACTCCTAAAATTGCAGCATTGATAGCAGAGAATAACCTTATCAACAATCCTTCGCAGGATTTTGTTTTCTCTTATGGCACTTCTGTTTCTCCTGATAGCAGAGCACCGCATTATGCAGTGAATTATGTAGCCGCAGGCAGCGGCGCTGCCGAATATCTGAGCAATTATTTTATGTGGCTCGTGACTGCACAAAAATATGGGGGCAATGTTACTTTGAATAGCGCATTGAATACAACAACAGGCGATCCGAGAAGCCGTTACTATTTTTACAGACAACAACCGGATTATAATTGGGCAAACCCAACGGCGCTTCAATGCTATACAAAATGGGCTGCAGGCATTTATCCTTCATGGTACCCAAGCGTTCCTGATCAAACATGCTATTGTTTGGTAGGCGCAGCAAATGGAAATGGAAGAGGATATTTTGGAAGAGATTTTGGCGACAATGCCGGCTCAAATCCGAATGCAGGCTTTATCACAACCTATGGTGTTTATCCTGCTGGTGGCGCTTTTGATGATAATTCTGCCGGCGGAAAAAATGGCATTGATAATACATTTGGCGCAAAGGGCCAGGGCATATTCCCTATCTGGCTATCGTCTTATACCAAATTCTTAGAAGCAGAAGCTGCATTGGCACTTGGCATCACAACTAACGGTGATGCACGTACGCTTTTACAAAGTGGCGTGGATGTATCCATCAAAAAAGTGATGGGCTTCCCTGGAACAGTTGGCATCACACCTCCCGCTTCACTTGTGCCAACGGCAACCCAAATCTCTAATTATGAGAATCTTGTTTTATCAAATTATGATGCGGCCGCATCGACTGATGCAAAAATGGATATTTTGATGACGGAATATTATATCGCTTTGTGGGGAAATGGAATTGAGCCATATAATAATTTGAGAAGAACAGGCAAGCCTTCAAATGTTCAAGTTGCTGCAGCGGTTCCTGATCCGGGTCATTTCATCCGGTCTTTCTTTTATCCTTCTGTTTTTGTGAATAGAAATTTAAATGCCCCAGCTCAAAAAGATCCAGGCAATGCCGTCAACAAAGTATTCTGGGATAATAATCCTGATGATTTCATTAAATAAATTAAAAAAGAAGCTATGAAGAAATTAATAATAATAGCCGCAGCATTTATAAGTATCGCTTTCATTATAAATTCCTGCAAAAAAACAGGAGGCGATATCAATCCCTTGTCATCTGTTACAAATAATGGCATTGGTTCTTATTTAGTATTAGATCAGTTTACAAATTTGAATTTGAATAGCCAGGAAATTGCAACATCGACCGTCAGCGTGGATGTGCATTATTACCCAAGCGGTGAGCCGGTAGATCATATAGTTCTTTTTGCAACTCCTGGATCAAGTTTGGATACGAACGACTGGCATCTTGTAAAAACAATTCCGTACACATCACCCAAAACTACACTCACAGTTTCGGGTGCTGAGTTAGCAACAGCTTTAGGCGTTGCTCAATCTTCGTTTTCACCGGGCAACTCATATACTATCTATACAAGGATTTTTACAAAATCAGGAAAACATTATGATGTAAATAATACAGGAGACAATTCGGGATCAGGATTGATTTCCGGATTAGCATACGCTTCGGTTTTCTTTTTTGTGGCAACAGTTACTTGTCCTTATGATCCAACAATGGTTGCAGGGACTTATAAGGTAATAAAAGACACTTGGGAAGATAACACGCCGGGAGATCTTGTTCAGGTAACTGTTGAAACAGATGGCAAAGTAAACATAAGCAAAGTTTGGCCCGGCACCGGAACTGGAGCAACGCCAATCAATCCAATTCTAATTAAAGTAGATCCTGCAACCGGAACTGCAACCGTTGATCCTGTAACCTTTGCTCATTATCCTCCAAGTTCAGGCAACTATACCGCAAAGGTAACAACGGGATCTGGTTATGTGTTTACTTGCACTGGCACAATCACAATTACAGCAGATATTTTGACCGACCTGTTTGGCGATCTTGGAAATTTCAATTTGGTTTTGCAAAAGCAATAGCGCAAGCTAAATATCCATCAAACCATGTTAAACAAAAGGCTGCTCATTAACGGTAGCCTTTTGTTTCATCAAAAAGAAGAATAGCATTTTTAAGAATGAAATTCAAGATCAATAGAAACCTTCGGTAACTTTAAAAATATTTCCAAAAGCTTCTTGTTAAGCATCGTTCAAAATAAACCTTAACCTTATTCTTAATTTTAATGATTCCCCCCGTGAAAAGATTTAGCTGTAGAGAAAACATTTTACTACCACATGGGCTTAGCATGAATTTAAACGCACTTGTATTTTCAAACAATCCAAAATTCCGTATCACGCGGCATGTTTTGTTCTGGACCGCGTGGATATTATATGATACGGTTTTCGTCGCACTCTCTTGGTCAAAATATCCTTTTAGCAAAGTTTTTTTTCCTTCATTGCTGGTAGAAATATTTTCATTCCCCATTGATATTTGTTTCTGTTACCTCATCATTTATTTTCTGATACCGCGATATCTATACAAAGGAAAATACATTCACATGATTGGCATCTGGCTAGCCTCAAGCGTTTTTTATATCGTGTGTTTTCGGCTATATGTCACGCATATAAATCCTCTGATTTACTCTGCTTATGGCTTGCCTTATAGAATGCATTCAGTAAGCTTTATATGGGATTTCTTTGATCTCTTCAGTCAGATAAATATGGAAGGCGCTTTAGCAGCATCCATCAAGCTTGGTAAAATGTGGTATATAAAACATGAAGAACTGAATCTGATAAAAAAAGAAAAATTAAAAAGCGAAGAGGATCTGGAAGACGGGAAAATTCAGCCACTATTTTTGGTGAGTGCATTGGATAATCTTGAAATTTTATCAATTAAAAGACCACAGATTATTCCAGGAATGCTGCAAAAAATAAAGCACCTGATGCTCTATATGATATACGACTACAATCAACCTAAAGTGCCATTGCGCAAAGAAATGGAATTGCTGGAGGAATATATTGAATTGGAGAAAGCAGATACA